>NZ_JASCPO010000031.1:0-42466 GCF_029960145.1 Pseudomonas sp. PS01299
ACCCGTATGGCATCACCTGTAATGGTTGCGGCTTCATCAACGCGCCGCGCGTGACGCTGACCACCGGCAAACCGGTGCTGGATGGCGCGGGGCGGCTGGATCGTTTTCAGGTTGATCAGGGTTCTGTTGCCATCGAAGGCACCGGGCTTAACGCGACCAACGTCGACCGCTTCGAAATCATCACCCGTAGCGCCAAAATCAACGCTGAGCTCCAGGCGCAGAACCTGACCATCGTTGCCGGGCGCAACGACGTCAACGCACAGACCTTGAACGCCACGGCCCGCGCCGATGACGGCAGCGCCAAACCGCAACTGGCAATCGACTCTTCGGCACTCGGCGGCATGTATGCGGGAGCGATCAAACTGGTGGGCACCGAGGCCGGTGTCGGGGTGAAGCTCGACGGTAAACTGATCGCCAGCGGTGGCGATATTCAGCTTGATGCCAATGGTCAATTGAGCCTGGTTGATACCTCGGCGACCGGTGCGGTCAACGTCAAGGCGGCCAGTCTCGATGCGCGCGGGCCGGTGTATGCCGGCACGACATTGAACGTGCAGACCCAAGGCAATCTGACCAACCGCCAGACCCTGGCTGCCCGCGACAGTATCAACCTCAGTGCCGGCGGTCAGCTGACCAACGCCGGAGTCATCGAGGCCGGGGTCAACGCCGACGGCAGCCGTAACGCCAACGGTGATCTGAGCCTGAGTGCGCAAAACCTCGACAACACTGGCAAAAGCCTCATCGCCGGCCGCAATCTCACCGTCAGCGCCGCGCAAACCCTGAGCAACCAGGGCGGTACGCTCAGCGGACAAACCACGGCGGTCACGGCGGGCACGCTGGACAACCGCAACAGCGGCCGCGTGCTCGGCAACGCGACGCTGAACGTCACCGCCAATCAGCTATTCAACACTCAAGGGGTGATCCATAGCTCGGGCAATCTGACCGGTAGTTTCGGTCAGATGGACAACAGCAACGGCGAGTTTTCCAGCAACGGCGTCACCCGGCTCAACGCGGCAACGGTGAACAACCGCAGCGGTCAGATCCTCGGCGATCTGGGGCTGAATATCGACCTCAGCGGCGCGCTGGACAACCGTGACGGCGTGCTCGGCTCCGGCCAGTTGGTGAGTCTGCAGGCGGCCAGCCTGGATAACCGCGATGGCGGTGTGCTGGTCAGCGACGGTAGCCTGGCCGTGCGTCTGCGCGGCGCACTCGACAACCGCAACAAAGGCGAGATCACCGCCAAGGGCGCCATCAATGCGCAAGCCGGCAGCCTCGACAACCGCGACGGCAAAGTCATCGGCAAAACCACACTGGCACTGCGCAGCGATACGGCAGACAACCGCACAGGCGTGATCCAGGCTGATCAGCAACTGACGCTCAACGTCGATCGCCTGGACAACCGCGACAAAGGCCAGATCACCGGCAAGTCCGGTATCGCTTACGCCGGTACACGTCTGGACAACAGCGGCGGACTCATCAGTGCGGTCGGTCCAGTCAGCCTCAACGCGGGCGAAGTGCAAAACGCCGCAGGTCGGATCTCCAGCCAAGGTGATCTGACTGCGGCCATAGGGTTGCTGCAACAGCAGGGTGGTGCGCTGGTCGCTCAGGGCAATCTGAGCCTGACCGGCAAGACGCTCGACAACCGCAATGGCGGTCTGGTCGGCACCACAAAAGCGCTGAGCCTGATTGTCGACGACATCGACAACCGCAACGGCGAAATCTCCAGCAGTCTGCTGTTGAACATCAAGGGCCAGCGCCTGGACAACAGCGACAGCGGCAAGCTGCTGGCCGGCACCGAGCTGGGCCTCGCCGTGGCGAAACTGATCAACCTGAATCAAGGCCTGATCAACGCCAAGGGCGCAACCACGCTGACCGGCGGCAGCCTGGATAACAGCGGCGGTCGCTTCAACAGTCTCAACGGTCTGGTGATTACCCTCGACGATGCCTTGATCAACGCGCAGGGCACTATCAGCAGCGAGGGCACGCTGACGGCCAATCTTGGCCGGTTCGACAACAGCGCCGGTAGCCTGAGCACAGCCGGCGTATTGTCGGTAACCAGTCGTGGCGCGGTGCTCAATCGGGCGGGTTCGATCAACACCGACAGCTCCTTGACCCTGACCAGCGCCAGCCTCGATAACAGCCAGAAAGGTTTGATCAGCGCCAAAGGCGCCAGTCATGTCGATACCGGTGACTTCGATAACAGCCTGGGCGGCAAACTCACCAGTGAAGCGTCTCTGACGCTCAAGGCCGCTCAGGTCAACAACGCCACTGGCCGGATTGCTAGCCAGCAAGCGTTGAACGTATCGGTCACCGGGCTGGATCAGCAGGGTGGCGAGCTGTTCAGCAAATCCGACCTGACCCTTGATTTGAACCACGGCCAATTGAACAACCAGAACGGTCTGATCAACGCGCCCGGCACGCTGCTGCTGAAAAACCTCAATGGCGTGAACAACCAGAGCGGCGAGATCTCCAGCCAGCAAGCATTCACCCTCGCCGCCAATGAGCTGGACAACAGCAACGGCAAGCTGATCAGCCAGCAAGGGCTGACGCTGCGCATTGCTCAAGCCCTGAATAACCTCAAAGGTGTTATTTCTGCGGCGGCACTCGACAGCCATTCCGTGAGCCTCGACAACCAGGATGGCTTGATCAGCAGTCGTGGCCCCCTGGTGCTGACCACCGACAAGACCTTGAACAACCAGTCCGGCACACTCATCGCCGACGGTGAACTGACGCTGACCGCTGATACGCTGATCAACCAGCAGGGCAGCATTGCCGGCAAGTCCGATGCCAGTGTTCAGGTCAAAAACCTGAACAACCAGAACGGTAAACTGATCGCCACCGGTATGCTCAAACTGAGCGCCGAGACCCTCGACAACCGCCAGGGTGGCTTGCTCGGTTCGACCAAAGCCATGACCCTGACGGTCGATGCGCTGGACAACCGTGGCGGCGAAATCACCACCAACAGCGATCTGCTGCTGACCGGTAAAAAACTCGATAACAGCGATGGCGGCAAGGTCTTCACCAGCAACGCACTGACGCTCACGGTCGATCAGTTGCTCAACCGCAACAAAGGCCTGATCGATACGGGCACGCTGCTGAAGCTGCAAGGTCGTACGCTGGACAACAGCAGCGGAGAATTGCTCAGCCAGCAGGACATGCTGCTGAACCTCAGCGGCGACTTCACCAACCACCTCGGCAAAGTCAGCAGCGAAGGCGCGCTGACCGTCAATACTGCGCAACTAAGCAATACCGGTGGCAGCCTGTCCAGCGCTGCAGATCTCATCCTCGACAGCACTGGCAAGGTCGATAACCAGGGCGGGCGGATCGTCACCGATGGCGCCCTCGTGCTGAAAAGTACCGGCCTGGATAACCGGCAGAAGGGCACGCTCAGCGGCAAAGGCGCGGTCACGGTCACGACCGGTGACTTCGATAACAGCAGCGGTTCGCTGAGCAGCGCCGACACGCTCGATCTCGTCGCCGGCCAGGTGACCAACAGCGATGCCGGCAGCATCGGCAGCCAGGGCGTACTCACCGCGTCGGTGACCGGCTTCGATCAACAGGGCGGCAAGCTGCTCAGCAACACGCGCCTTAGCCTGGACCTGAACCACGGCCAGTTGAACAACATCAACGGCGTGATCAGCGCGCCCGGCACTCTGCTGCTCAAGCAACTCAACGGCGTCAACAACCAGGGCGGCACGATCTCCAGCACTGAAGCGTTCACCCTGACCGCGCAAAGCCTGGACAACAGCAACGGCAAACTCCTGAGCAATCAGGGCCTGACCCTGCGCATTGCCAACGCGCTGGATAACGTCAAGGGCCTGATCGGCGCGGCGTCGATTGATGGGCGGGCAGGCAGCCTGAACAACAGCGGTGGCAGCCTGGTCAGCCGTGGCGATCTTGAACTTACGGTCGATGGCCTGTTGCGCAACGCTGCCAGCGGCCTGATCAGTGCCGCGCAGGCGCTGAACATCGGCAGCGCCGATCTGAACAACCAGAGCGGCACGCTGCTGGGTGTCAGCGCGGTCACGCTCAATGCGATGGCGCTGAACAACCGCGACAAGGGGTTGATCAACAGCAAGGGCAACCTGACGCTGACCGCGACCAGTCTCGACTCCAGCAATGGCGGTGAAGTCTCCGCCGCGGGTGACATCGATCTGACCCTGACTTCGTTGACCCAGAACGGCGGCCGCCTGTTGGGCGACCAAGCCGTCACGCTGGAGCTGGCCAACGGTGACCTCGATAACCAGAACGGTCTGCTCACCGCCAAAGGCCCGCTGACCCTCAAGCGTCTGCGCGACCTGAACAACCAGCGCGGTGAGATCTCCAGCAACCTGAGTTTTGACGTCATCGCTCGTGCCGTGAATAACAACGCCGGCAAGTTGATCAGCGGCGAAAAACTCTTGCTGCGTGGCACCTCGATCACCAACCAGAAAGGCTTGCTGTCCGGCTGGCAAGAGTTGAGCGTCAGCGGCAACAGCCTCGACAACCGCGACAGCGGCACACTCTCGAGCAAGCTCGGCGATGTCGCGGTCGAGCTCAAAGACGCATTGCTCAACAGCGGTGCCGGTGCATTGGTTGCCGAAGGCAGCCTGACCGTCAAGGCCGGCAGCCTCGATAACAGCAACAAAGGTATTTTGAGCAGCGGAGCAGGGCAGGTCCTCACGCTGAACGGGGCGCTGACCAACGTCGGCGGCGCGATCAATGCGCAGCAGGCGATCACCGCCACGGTTTCGCGACTGGACAACAGTGGCGGCCAGATCGCCAGCAACGACGCGATCACCCTCAACCTCAGCGGCGACCTCAACAACAACGGTGGCCGACTGGCTGGCGCGGGCCCCGTGCTGATCAAGGGCGTGACTGATCTGAGCAACCAGAACGGCCAACTCGCCAGCCAGAAGAATCTGAACCTGTCGACCGGCACGCTGGACAACAGCAACAAGGGCACCATCGCCGCCAATGATCTGCTACAGATCACCGCCAGCGGCGCAGTGCGCAACAACGCTGATGGTTTGATCTACAGCCAGAACTCAGCGCTGCAACTGAAGGCGGCGAGCCTGAACAACGGCAAGGGTGCGCTGCAAAGCGAAAACGGCCTGACCCTGGATGTCAGCGGCGACCTCGACAACCAGAGCGGCAAGGTCATCGCACAAAACGGTGATGTGAGCATCAACGCCGCCAATATCGATAACCGTGGCGGGACTCTGTCCAGCATCAAGGGCGCGCTCGAAGCGCGCACGGTAGGTGTGCTGCGCAATGGCTACGACCTCAACAACAACCGTCAGGGCGGCATCATTCAGGCACAGGGTCTGAAGCTGTCGGCACTGGCCGGGCTGGACAACAACGGCGGACGCATCTCCGCGCAAGCGACAGACGCGAACATCACCACGGCCGGATTCGATAACCGCAACGGTGTGCTTTATGCCAAAGGTCTGGTGAGCGTCAGCGGCACCAATCTGGACAACGGCGCCGGGCAGATTGCCGGTGAGCGCATCGACTTCGGCCTCAGCGGCGCGCTGAGCAACGTTGCGGGCGTCATTGAAAGCAACACGCAACTCGCCGTCAGGGCGGCCAGCGTCAACAACCAGAATGGTCGTCTGCGTTCGCTGGGCAACTGGGGCAAGACCGATTTGCAGATCGGCGGCCAGCTCGACAACCGTAACGGCGTGCTGGAAACCGCCAACACCGACATGACTGTCAACGTCGGAAGCTTCCTCAATGACGGCGGGCAACTCAACCACGTCGGCCGCGGCAAGTTCGAAATTTCCACGGTCAATGTGATCGGTGCGGGTGGCAGCATCACCACCGGTGGGTTGCTGGAACTCAATGCTGATACCTGGAACAACTCCAGCGTGATTCAGGCCGGAACCTTGAACGTCAATGTCCGGCAATTCAGCCAGAGTGCCAACGGCAAGTTGCTCGCCTCGGATGTATTACAGCTGCGGGGCGGCAACTGGACCAACGACGGCTTGATCGCCAGTGATGGCTTGATCGATATGCAGTTGAGCGGCGGCTACAGCGGCAATGGCCGGCTGTCGAGTCAGCGCGGCACTTACCTCTCTGCAGCACAGATGAACATCGGCGCGGGCGGCAGTTTTGCTGCGGGTGCGACCTCGACCATCAGTGTGGGTGGGGCACTCATCAACGCCGGGCGCATCACTTCCAGTGAAGACCTGACCGTCAATGCCGGTAGTGTGACCAACTACGGCACCCTCGGTGCGGCGCAGAACCTGAACATCAACACACCTTCGTTGCTCAATGATCGCGGGCTGATTTTCAGCGGCAACGACATGACGCTCAGTGTGGGCAATCTGACCAACCAGCACGGTGATTTCTACGGGTTGGGGAATGTGACCATCAAGGGTTACGGCGGCGCCGCGCGGGCTGCTGGGGTCTACAACATCTCCGGGTCAATGGAGAGCGGTGGCGGGTTCGCGATCAATGCCGATGTTTTCGAGAACCGTACCGAAGGCCCGGTGATGTCGGGTGATCGGAAGCTGATCTCGGGGTTTATTGCAGGCAGCTGTGGCGACTGCGTCGGGGATAACTACAGCCTGTTTATCGCTGCTCGCGAGACCTATCAAAGCACTGACAGCGATAGCACCCAATCTGCGGTGATCAATGCCGGTAAGGATTTCGTGTTCCAGGGCGGTACGTTTCTCAACAGCAAAAGTACGGTGGCAGCGAGTGGCAATATCAATATCACCGCTGACAGTCTCAAGAACATTGGTGCAAAAACCGGAACCATCGAAGTTACCCGCTATTACTCCTTCGGCTTGACCGATGGAGGAACCGAGCGGTTTTTCAACAACGTTGTGATGCCTTACAACCAACGGAACAATCCGGATTTTCCAACTGTTTATTACGTTGCTCCACAGGACGAGATCCGCAAAGCGAAACCCGAATCGACCGAGTTCTCTCAGGGTGGAGAACTTGGACAATACTTCGAATGGGTCGCGCTTTTAGACTCCGTAACGGGCGAAGACGTCAGTGCGCGCAAGTATGGGGCAGGCCTGTCCGGGCTCAAGTATGGCTTCGAAAAAGCAACGCATTCGCTATACGACCCGAATAACCTGGTAGCACTGCCGAGCCAGCTGAGTCAGCTCACCCCGGACAGAACAACAGAGGTCGCCGTCGACAGCACGGGTGCCACAAGCACCGTTACCGGTCGCAACGCAGTTATCCAGGCAGGCGGCAATGTCTCGATCACGGCCGCCAAAACCCTGGAAAACAGCGTTATCCATCAGGACTACGGTTCCACTGGTGGCACCAATAAAGTTGCCGATACCAAAGTCAGCAGCAGCACCGCCATCATCCGCATCAACAGCCAACTGCCGCCGGACCTCGCCCAGCAGCAAGTCAACCCGCTGTCCCTGCCTGGCTTCTCCCTGCCAACCGGGGAAAACGGTCTGTTCCGCTTGAGCGGTCAGGGCGCCGCTGATACCGCGCCAGTCGCCGCGACCGGCCCGGCGCCAACCTGGACCGTAGGTGGGCAAACCGTCACTACCGAGGCACACGTAGTAGCCGGAAGCAGTGGTGGCCCGCGCAACCTTTTCGTTGACGCCCCGCCTGCAGTCTCCGACAGCACACGCGCAGTGGATACGTTCCACCGCACCCCGAGCATCGTGCAGGCCGTCGCCAGCACGGTCGACGTCAACGTGCCGGTGAAACCCGCCGGCCCGGGCATGAAAGACCGCGGCAACGACGCCATGGAGTCGATCGACACACGTCCGGTGACCCGCGTCACCGGTCTGCCGGACACCAAGGCGCCGTCCAACGCGCACAAATACCTGATCGAAACCAACCCGGTGCTGACCGACCTCAAGTCGTTCATGAGCTCCGACTACCTGCTGGAAAAACTCGGCTACGACCCTGACCAGAGCGCCAAGCGTCTCGGCGACGGCCTCTACGAACAACGCCTGATCCAGCAAGCCGTGACCGCCCGCACCGGCCAGGCGTTCATCGACGGCCAGACCTCCAACGAGGGCATGTTCAAGTACCTGATGAACAACGCCATCGCCAGCAAGCACGCCCTCAACCTGTCGGTAGGCGTCGGCCTCACCTCGCAGCAAGTTGCCGCGCTGACGCACGACATCGTCTGGCTCGAAGAGCACGAAGTGAACGGCGAAAAAGTGCTGGTGCCGGTGGTTTATCTGGCGCAGGCCAATGGTCGCCTCGGCCCGACCGGTGCGTTGATTGCCGGTAACGATGTGACATTGATTGCCGGTGAGAACCTGGACAACGTCGGGACGTTGAAGGCGACGAATAATCTGTCGGCGACGGCGGGCAAGGATCTGGTCAACAATGGCGTGATCGAGGCGGGCAACCGACTGGATCTGTTGGCGACCAACAATATCGTCAACAAGTCTGGCGGGATCATCACCGGGCGCGACGTGAACCTGACGACTCGCACCGGGGATGTGATCAACGAACGCACCATCACCTCCTCCGACAACAGCACCCGCTTCGGCACCCAGCATCATGACTATGCCGATAACGCGGCGCGGATCGAGGCGGCCAATGACCTGACCGTCAAAGCGGCCAACGACATCAACATCACCGGTGGCGTGATGAAAAGCGGCCAGGACATGGTCCTGAACGCCGGGCGCGACATTAACGTGTCGTCGGTGCAAGTCACCAACAGCGTGTTCCATGACGATCGGCACAACAGCAGCGACATCACCCAACTGGGTGCTGACATTGATGCTGGACGTGACTTCAAGGCTGATGCCAAACGCGATATCAGTGTTATCGCGAGTCAGATTGACGCCAAGCGCGACGTGGCGATGTCAGCCACTGACAACATCCTGATCAGCTCAGCGGCGGATGAAGAACATTCCCTGTCCAAGAGCAAGAAACTGACTCGTCAGGAAGACCATGTCAGCCAGGTCATGTCCGGCATCACGGCGGGAGGCGATGTCAGACTTGATGCAGGTAAAGACCTCAGTGTGGCATCCAGCAGGGTTACCGCTGGTGACGAAGCCTATCTGGTCGCGGGGGATAATCTCCAGATTCTGGCGTTGCAGGATTCCGACTATTCGCTTTACGACAAAAAGAAAAAGGGCAGCTTCGGTAAGCTCAAAATGAAGCGGGACGAGGTGACCGATATCAAGCATATCGGCTCCGAGATCAAGGCTGGCGGCGATCTGACGCTGTCCAGCAAAGGCGATCAGCTCTACCAGGTTGCCAAGCTGGAAAGTGGAAACAACATCACGCTGGACAGCGGTGGAGCGATTACGTTTGAAGGGGTCAAAGACCTCCATGACGAAAGCCATACCAAGACCAACAACAATGCCGCGTGGGTGTCGTCCAAAGGTCGCGGTAATACCGATGAAACCCTGCGTCAGACCCAGATGATTGCCAAGGGCAACATCGTGATCAAAGCGGTCGATGGCCTGAAGATCGACATCAAGGATGTCAACCAGCAGTCCGTCAGCCAGACCATCGATGCGATGGTTAAGGCTGATCCGCAGTTGGCGTGGTTGAAGGATGCCGAGGCGCGCGGGGATGTGGATTGGCGGCTTGTGAAGGAGATTCACGAGTCGTTCAAGTACGAGAACTCGGGAGTTGGTCCGGCAGCACAAATCGTAATTGCGATCATGATGTCGTTCGTGATGGGCCCCGGAGGATTGGCCTTGGTCAGCGGCGGTGCCGGCGGTGTAATTGCCACCTCTCTGGCGACCACCGCCGTGACCAGCACGATCAACAACAAGGGCAACCTGGGCGCTGCTTTCAAGGAGACGTTCAGCGCTGACAGCCTCAAGAGTGCGGCCATCGCCGGCTTTACGGCCGGCGTGCTGAACTACGCGGACGCGAATTGGTTTGCGGGTGGAACCAGTAAAACAGCAAATATCCTGACCAGCAGCAACTTTACCGACGTCGCAATCCGCACGACAGGCCGGGCGATCATTTCCAGTGGCATTTCCACCACCATTGGTGGAGGTAGTTTTGGTGACAATTTTGGTGCGGCGTTGCTGGGTGGGGCGGGTAGTGTCGCCATGGCCACCGGGTTCAATTGGGTTGGTGACAACACAATCAAGTTCCCGGAAGGCAGTGTTGAGAAAGTTGTAGCGCATGCGCTGATGGGTGGCTTGCTTTCCGAGGCAATGGGCGGGGATTTTGCTACCGGTGCGGCGGCTGCCGGGTTGAACGAAGCGGCTATGAATGTTCTTGTTGATTTCGTAGGCGATAACAAAGAACTGCATCAAATGCTTTCGCAGCTTACTGGTCTAGTTGGGGCGGCAGCTGTTGGGGGGGACTTCCAACTGGGTGCCGATATCGCGGGAAATGCAACGCGGTACAACCACGATTTGCACGAGGGAGCAGCGCGGGATCTCGCGAAACAGGCATTGGGTTTCTGCAATTCAAATCCAGGTAGCTGTGACGTTGGTGTTGATGTTTCAGGACTGACAATCGAGGACGTTGTTGACGCGATGCGCGTCGAGGGCTTGCACGGTGCTGGGATTGATAGCGTGAAGCCTGAGGCGATTGCATTCTTGGATGATTTCATATTTTCAAGAATTCCCGGGTATAGAGACACCCTTTACAGCCCGACAGAGTCGGAGGCATCGAGACTCGACACCGAACAGAAGTTTACACTGGCTTTTTCGATACTCAACCTGGGCCAGGCGGTCAGACACTTTGGTAACACTTTGCAAGGACTGGTGGGTCTTGAAGCGGGTGGCGCAGTTATCGTTAAGAATGTGGAAGAGGCTGTCGCGGGTAGCCTGCCAGAAAAAGCGGTAGAAACGATTAAAGCCCTGCCAGGCCCTCGTCAAATTGATGCGGCCTGGGGAGCCCTCAGCTATAAAAAAGGTGGCCTTATGACGGGGATTGAACACGTAATGTACCGCCATGGGCCTGATACAGGATTCTCGGAAGTTAGCAAATTCTCCAAAGGAACGTCGATGAAGGATATTTCTGCTTATGTCGACAGTGCGCTGAGATACGGTAAAGTCTCTCAAAATGGGCCAACGGGCTACGCTATTGAATACAATGTCGGAAAAGTAATTGGTACTGATAATCTAGGTAATTCGACTAGTATTTTGAAGGTTAATGTGCGCGATGGTGTGATTCATACCGCGTTTCCACTGTGAGGCTTTGATGATGAGTGAGTTGTTTCAGCGTTTTTTAAGTGAGGAGCTTAATGAAAGTACTCGTGAGCTATTACGCAGAGAGGTTTTAAGTGCGCAAGATCCCGGTAGTGTTATGTGTATTCGCGAGTTTAATTTTAATTTATTTGATGTTTTGATTGATTTTGAGAGGCGGGTTGTAGTAGTCCAAGACGTGCTGTTGCCAGAAACTGATCCAGGTTTAGTTATGTCGCTGGATGAATTTAGAAACTTATGTGGGATTTGAGGAAAGTGCGGGTCTCATTTATTGAGACCATCTCAAAGAGGTGAATGACCGACCCTGAGCATTAAGAAATCATACTGAGAGGCGCAAAAGTAAGGAAAAGGGAAAAGGGAAAAGGGAAAAGGGAAGTGATTTATTTTTATCTACGCTGAATTCGCAGGTTGAAAATACATCTGTCCCTGATAGATCCCAGATCCCTGATAATCTGTCGGCGACGGCGGGCAAGGATCTGGTCAACAGTGGAGTGATCGAGGCTGGTAACCGGCTGGATCTATTGGCGACCAACAATATCGTCAACAAGTCCGGTGGCATCATCACCGGGCGCGATGTGAACCTGACGACTCGCACCGGGGATGTGATCAACGAACGGACCATCACCTCCTCCGACAACAGCACCCGCTTCGGCACCCAGCATCATGACTATGCCGACAACGCCGCGCGGATCGAGTCGGCCAATGACTTGACCGTCAAAGCGGCCAACGACATCAACATCACCGGCTGGACAGCGGTGGAGCGATTACGTTTGAAGGGGTCAAAGACCTCCATGACGAAAGCCACACCAAGACCAACAACAATGCCGCGTGGGTGTCGTCCAAAGGTCGCGGTAATACCGATGAAACCCTGCGTCAGACTCAGATGATTGCCAAGGGCAACATCGTGATCAAAGCGGTCGATGGCCTGAAGATCGACATCAAGGATGTCAACCAGCAGTCCGTCAGCCAGACCATCGATGCGATGGTCAAGGCTGATCCGCAGTTGGCGTGGTTGAAGGATGCCGAGGCGCGTGGGGATGTTGATTGGCGGCTGGTGAAGGAGATTCACGAGTCGTTCAAGTACGAGAACTCGGGGCTTGGGCCCGCATCGCAGTTGATCATCGCATTCGCATTGGCTGCTGTAATGGGGCCAATGATGGCTGGAATGAACGTGATGTTGCAGTCAGTGGCGATCAATGTAGCCACGACAGCGACGGTCAGCACCATCAACAATCGGGGCAACCTCGGGGCTGTTCTAAAAGACGTCACCTCGAAAGAAGCTATTAAAAGTTACGCCGTATCGGCTGCGACTGCAGGAGTGGCGCAGGGACTTAACTACGACCCCGGTTCGATGGGTTTCAATTCAGAGAGTTTGAAGGTTGTAGCGATGAAGGTCAGCGCGGATGCGCTGATCAAAACAGCGGTTTATGGCGGAAGTCTGAAAGACAATCTCGCCAGTTCAGCCGCGGGAACCGCAGCAAGTATCGGCGGAGCGGTAGGGGCCGGAAAGATCGGTGACCATTTAGCAGATATCAGTCTGACAAAAATTGCACTGCACGCTGGCTTGGGTGGCTTGGGTGGCTTGCTGGCCGAGGCGATGGGTGGCGATTTCCGAACGGGAGCCATTGCCGGTGGTGCCAATGAAATACTAGTAGGGCTGCTCGGCAACAAGCTATTGCCCTCAAATTATGTACGGGGTTCCCCTTAATACATTCAAGCTCAGGCCAATATTCTTGCTCTTTCCCAAATTGTTGGTGTGCTTGGCGCTACGTTGTCTGGTGGCGACGCCGGCACTGCCGCAGCGGTCGCGGCGAACGCAACACAGTACAACTTTCTAGGCAAACATTCCGAAGCCGAACGAGACAGAGCAAGGGAAAAGTTCCAGGAGACCAATGGGATTGAACCGGCCAGACAGCTCGTGGAACTCGAAGGCGCGGATCATCGTAGTAACAACTTGCTTGCCAAGTTTCGATCTGACCCAAGCTCGCTCACGACAGAAGAACTCACCGAGCTCAAAGTCTATGTGGTGGTTTATGCCGCGGACATGTTGAGTAAGCCCGGCGCCACCCAAGACTCCGTCAAACAGGTGGTTTCCAAACTGTTTAGCGAGGGACCAACGACTACGGGTGTTTATCAGTATGCGGGTACCACCGAAGCAAAAAATGCTGCCGCCGATGCGATGCGCGGACAACTGGATGGCTGGTTTGATCAACTTGCATGGGTTAGACCGAAAACCGAGAACGAACTGATTTACAGAGACGCGCAGGGCTATTTGCGCATCAATAACGAACAGCAGGGTCTGTCAAATCTGGGAAGTCCGGCGCTCTACGGGCTCACGGGACCGCTGGGTACGAGCATTCGCCTGGCTGCAGCGGCCAACGGTGTGCTTCAGATGGGGGTCGGTGCGAATCAGGCATTTAATGGCGACTTGTGGAATGCCGCTGGAAATATCGCTATCGGAGCTCTTGGGGTGGCTGGAGCTGGGATCTCTGTTACAAAATTACCGAGCGCGCCCCCTGCCAGTTCGAACACCGAATCTGTTCAACATTCTTTTGCTACAGATACAGTACGTTCTTTTGATCGAACTGTACTGCATGCTCCCGCAAACGATAAACTCTATGAACGTGCCACACAGGAGTTGCTAGACGCAATCAATGCGATCCCTAGCAATACACAAGCTTCTAAAATAGCAACAATGATTAGTGCCTACGACCCAGTAACGGGGAAAATCGCGGTAGGAAGCAGTAATGGAAAAATTAGTGCTGATCAATTAGATTTTCGTACTGTTGACTATTTAGAGTCAAAGCTTGGTGTGAAAATTGGCGAGATAACGACTCTATGTCGAAACGTCGCTGGTGCTTGTGCAGAGGTTTCAGCGGTTGACAAACTAGTGAGGCAGGGTGTAAATCCCGGTGAAGTGAAATTTACTAGCGCGCTGCGTCCTCGAACTGTTAGAGAAAATGGTGCCGTTACCGGAGATGCAGTTATTAAAACGTGTCCGAACTGTAATGCTGTTTGGCCGGAGAGAAAGTGATGTTTTTAGATATAGATTGGCAACCGAGTTTTGGCGAAATAATTACGTGGTTTGCCATGGATAAAAACGGATTGGTAGCCGTTATGGTAAATAACTGTTTTGGAAAGCTTCCCAAGGTTTTGCTACAGGTGTCGGAGTTAGAGGGGAAGCTTGACCGGTTAAATGAATATATGTGGGAAGAGTCTTCGGGGGTTGTCAGCTATCCAGACAACAAAAGAGGACTTGCAATTCTTGATTTGTATTCAATCTGTAGATTTGGGGGCGATAAGTCTCGTAAAGAGGTCGAATCAGTTATTGCGCAGCGATCTGCATTTGATAAAAAGTTATCAGAGTGCTCGATTCCTTCGATAAAGGGTTTTTACGTTTATCATGCAGTGGAGGGTAGTGTTCAAGGTGAGGATTATCCTGTTGGTTATAGCGGGAAAACTGAAATGGGTGATTATTTCCGCTACCTGATGCCAACTGTGTATGCGAGTATTGATGATTTCCCCGAAGAGCTAAGAGGGGTTGTGGTCGTATCGGATGTATTGGATTTTACTTCTGATCAGATTGTTAGAAGTTGTGAGGTGGATTCAATTTTTAATCGGCTTTATAGTTGATTTTATGATAATTTAAAAGCGGCAGATCAATTTGGAGTAAATGGGGGGCGGACCAGGTTTAGAAAACACTCCGAAAATGTGGTCTGTCCCCGTTAACTCAGGCCTTATAAGCGCCCCTCAAAGATACGCAGGGAACTTCCGTCGCAAGGGAGGGGTAAATGGGGACAGACCACGTTTAATATAATTGGCTGAAACAATACGTAAAATTTTTTCGTCATTTGAATCTTACAGCGCGCTAAGCTTTCAGTTCAGACCAACTGAAAGGATTCATTTATGCCGTGTAGATCCCGAGTATTGATGCCAGGCGTGCCACTGCACTTGATTCAACGAGGAAATAATAGATCCGTTTGTTTTTTTTCGAGGAAGACTACCTTTTTTACATGGAGCTTTTGGTCGAACAGGCGTCCAAAAGTAATTGTGATATTCATGCGCGGTGCCCAATGACTAATCATGTTCATTTGTTAGTCAGTCCTCATCATGCCAACAGCGCAAGCCTGCTGATGAAAGGTGTAATATATAAATCGTACGTATGGTCGCATCGGAAGTTTATGTAGATAAATGGGGACAGGCCACGTTTAGAAAGCACTCCGAAAATGTGGTCTGTCCCCGTTAACCATCACGCAATATCGGGGGGCTCATTTCAACGACGAAGCCGGGAATCACTATGGCTACTAAAATTAAAATCTTAAGAACATTTGATATTTCTCTTCCTAATGAGGTATTCAACCTGCATGAAGATAAAGAATATGGTGAATTGAAGCTATCGGCGGCTAGTCTTACGGTGTCAGAAAAGTCTTATGAAGCATCGGTAGTAGTATTGGATTTTATTTGTAAATCTGCCGTTAAAAATATGCCGGAATATGCATTCTGGCTGCTATTAGGTAATTCGGCTTGGCAACCAAACACGAGACTTGTTAGGTACCTGGGACTATGGGGTGGTTTGAAATCACGAGGAATCGAAATGCCCCAGGTTACTCGTTCGGTAGAGCGTATCGTTGAGCGTGATGGGAAGTTAAGGTTTTTTGGAGCTATGTGTTTGTCCGATTTTTCGGATCGTAAATCAATAGAAGTTCTTTTAACTGAACGATGTTCTTATATCGCTATTTTACCCAAGAATTTTGACATAGAGTGCGTCTTGGATCTTGGTTGGTGCGGCGGACTCTCTGAAGATCAGACGCTGTGTGCTTATGTAGGTGAGCGAAAAGGACTGCTGATAATGCGGGTTGGTGAATTTGACGATCCTGATAACGGATTTGTGTCAGTTGGGGAACAAGGCGTACTGAACGATCTGCTGAGCTAGGGGTAAATGGGGACAGACCACGTTTAGAAAGCACTCAGAAAATGTGGTCTGTCCCCGTTAAACTCCTTTTCCTCATCGAAAGGATGGCTCTGTATTCCAGAATCGTGCATTGGATTTGCCGCAGAAACCAGCCGGTTACTACACTGAGTATGTCCATCCATCAGCGGGTATTGCAGGACCTGGGCCTCAGCGAATAGTCGTAGGGAAAGGCGGCGAAATGTATTACACCGCCGACCACTACAAAACCTTCATCCCAATAAAAAATTGAGGTCTGTCAAAATGTTGCCATTCACGTTTGTGGAAACCCCGCCTTCATATAACACGGCGAAAGTGTTTTATGTGCGGATTGACCCCTCCATTCAGGTTACGGAGGAATTGATAAGATCGCTGTATTACCTACTTTGGTTACCGGGGTACTTTGGATACAACTGGGATGCCTTGTATGACTGCTTAAGCGATCTCAGTTGGATGCCGTGTCATAAAGTCGTCATTGTGCATGAGTCTCTGCCAGAATTGCCAAGAGACGACCTAAAGATATACCTCGAGATTTTGCGTGACTCGGTCCTTGATTGGATTGGTGACGATGGACACGAGTTGGAAGTTGTCTTCAAAGATGTTGATAGAGCTGTGGCCGAAAGTTTGCTAAAAAATTAGGCTAAGCCTGTGACGCGAGGTAAATGGAGGGTGAATGGGGACAGACCACGTTTAGAAGCACTCCGAAAATGTGGTCTGTCCCCGTTAACCCCCAAAAGGTAGCTCGATAGTTGATGCTGAGAAAGATGCACTAGACCGAATAGCGCAGAACCCCAAAGGCCCTGATTTAACAGGTAAGCAGCCCGGGGCAATTCTACAGCAGCAATCTGACAACCGAATTAGCGATCTTGCATCGCAGTACGATAATTCAAGTCTTCAACCAAAGGATTTTCAATTGAGTATAGGAGGAAAGACGCTCCAAGCTGACCCTTATCTCAGTGTTGGTGCGCCTGTTTATTCTGGCACTACGACATCAGATGTAATGAGCTATTTTAGACAGTTGACAGGAACTGAATATATGCCAGTCGTAAAGTCGATTCCCGGGAAAGGGGATGTTTATGCTGCAACGATTACTTCTGGAGCTAACGCAGGTAGCAAAATTACGTTGAGGAATTTCTCGAACTCAACTCAACAGTCAGGCGCAGCTTGGACCATAGATGTAATAAATCCGTCTATTAATGCTGGGAAACGAATCGAGATTAAATTCAAATGAATATAGATTTTTTGTACTCAGCTATTCTAAGTAGCTCCTTCGGTCTATCAATTGGATCGATTTGGCAGCACTTAAGTGTGGAAATTTCGCACTTGAAAATAAGTAATGAAGAAAGAGCGGAAATTTTTCTCGAATTACTGAAGCGTCTAATGCTCGAAGGGCATTTAAAGCTGGCATCAGATGGAAATTATCTCTCTGGTAGTATTGATGAGCAAATTAGTATCATTGCACTCGCATGGCCTGTTCACCCTGAGGAGGATGAACTTGATGGTTTTGGATTTTGGTTTTTAACTACCGTTCCGGTTGGAGTAGTATGGCTTACCTCCGCTGGCCAGGAGATATGGACATAATTTATCTAGGTTAGTTGGTGCAAAAGGCGACAGTGGTGGCGGCACAAAAGGTGGGTAAATGGGGACAGACCACGTTTAGAAAGCACTCCGAAAATGTGGTCTGTCCCCGTTAACTCGCAAGGCAAGAACCCGTCCTCCCTTCTTGGAGGTTGGGCCACAGAAACTCCTATAAAATCTGTGGCGGATGTTCGAAATAAACTTGCAGTTTCTGAAGAGTTCAAATAGGGTCAATTATTCCAAGTCGAATTTACGGTGAAGCCAGGTGTCGGGATTCGTGAAGGAACTGTTGGTGATATGTGGAATGCGAAAAAGGAAGCTCGCTTGCCTGGTGGTGGACATCAAGTTAAATTTATGGATAAGTCTCCCCGAACTAATCCAGAGTTGTACGAGGTTAATATGGGGTCGGTGAGGTCGTTGCAGTGAGTCTGTTGATTAGTGAAATTAGAACAAAGTGGGAATTCGATGATGGACTGCTTTTTGAGCAGTTTGTCAGCTGGAACGGGGCATGTACCAGTTTTGAAGATACTAAAAATATAATGCTGTATGCGCAAAAGCACGCCGTCGTACGATTTGAACGATATTTGGCCTTTGAAAACGGCCTGGAACTACGCATTCCCGTCAGTGAGATGCCTTACATTCTTGCTGATAGAACAGGGTTTTTGGTCGTCTTCAATGAGGTACCATCAAAATTTGGCATGTCTGTATTTCCTTGGTTTTTTAACTGTCCAAATAATGCGGCGATTTACAACTCTGATGGTTCCTTACGCTTCCAATTAAAAAGCGCTCATGGTGTGGGAAGCTATATTGGTGCTGTGCACTATACGTCAACGCCCACAAACCCAAATGCGTTAGGTGTTTTGGTAGGAAGCGTAGGGCATGACCCAGAGTGGCTTTATTTGGTTGATCCAGATAGCCCTGAATTAATTTCTACAGGGAAGTGGATTCGCTATTAGTTTAAATAAAAGAGAGCTAAATGGGGCAGACCTTGTAAAGGTGAAATGGGAAGGTAAATGGGGATAGACCACGTTTAGAAAGCACTCCGAAAATGTCCCCGTTAAACCTCATCTGTCCCCGTTAACCTGTCACAGATTTATTTTTACCGAAGGTTGTAATCGGCAAGGTCAACGCTTTCTGTAATAAGAAATGACTCCAATAAAGGTCAGGTTTCGTTTATACCCAGTGCTGGTTCTGAAGGCGGTGGTGTTTTTTTACCTCGTCGGATTGCTTGGAAGTTTGATAGGCGCGGTTATTATCTATTGTAAACTTGGAGTTTGGGGTTTTAGTGGTGAGGACCTGTTGGTTTCTTTGAGATTTTCGCTTATCTACGGTTTTTTTGGTGGAAGCGGTATCTGGATTTTTCGCAAAAATGGAGGAGATCAAAAGGCGAAAGAAGGAGAAGGTTTAAGCCTTACCGATCCGCGATCACGCTCCGAGGCTTTGCGCCTGATGATGACGCCCCGTCATGCAGAGCTTTTTGGGTAAATGGGGACAGACCACGTTTAGAAAGTACTCGGGAAATGTGGTCTGTCCCCGTTAACCTCCCATCAAGTTACGTTTATGGATAAAACCCCTCGTACAAATCCCGAGTTTTATACTATTGATATTGATAGTTTGAGGGTGTTGAAATGATTGATCTAGTTGAGCGTATAAGAAATGAGGTGGTACATGGTGATGGAACGATCTTTGAGAGTTTTTACGATTGGCATGGGCGCAGAACTGAATTTGAAGTTGAAATGGCACAAGTTAAATATGTGCGCGTGAGTAAGGTTGTGGAGATAAGAAAATACATAGTTTCTGATAGCGGCTCGGAAGTTTTGTTCTCTGCTGCAGGCATCCCATACATACTGCCAGATAGGAGCGGAGTTCTGGTCGTGTTTAATGAAAAACCATCTAGGTTTGACTTTGCTGAATCACCTTGGTTCTTTGGGTTTCCTCACAATGCTGCGATCTACGATGTTGATGGTGCATTGCGCTTTCAACTGCACAATCCTTATGGTGGAAGCAGTTATATAGGTGCCATACATTCAGGTGCGATGCCCGAGCATCCAAATTCGCTAGGTGTTTTAATCGGCACGGTAGGGCATGAACCAGAGTGGCTTTACTTAATTGATCCTGATGGCGCGGAATTAATCCCCACCGGAAAGTGGATTCGTTATTAGGTGAGAGAAAGATTGAGGATTGAAAGGGGAGACGGGAATAGATCACGCTTATAAATGTCTCTAAATGTCTAGTCCTGAAGCAGGTATGAGTAAATGGGGACAGGCCACGTTTAGGAGGGGGGCGGGAATGGAGCGGATTTATTTTTTGATCTGTGATGAAGTTGATTCGCAGGATGACGATGCAGTCAAGGTTCGCATCTGGAGCGACCAGATAAGGTCATAAAGGAGCTTTTATGGAGTCAAAAACATACAGGCTATTAAACGATATTCCGGAATACGCTGATTATGCTGTAGAAGCCGGAGACCTGGATCCAGAGGATATTCCTCAGGAGCGAGTTGACGCAGTGGAGGAATTGCTTCGTCGCACTCAGGACGATAATGAACGGTTTCTTGCTGCGAAGCTTTTGACCAATTGGGGATACCCAAGAGGTTTGATGGCTCTCGAGAAGTGCATGGAAAAGCCTGAAAGTATTGAGTGGACGTATAGCCATCGATTGCACGGTTATGACGATACTTATTGCCATATACTTTTTGCACTGACTCAATATTAT
Organism: Pseudomonas sp. PS01299; assembly: GCF_029960145.1. NCBI lineage: Bacteria > Pseudomonadati > Pseudomonadota > Gammaproteobacteria > Pseudomonadales > Pseudomonadaceae > Pseudomonas > Pseudomonas sp. PS01299. Next base: position 20,342 of record NZ_JASCPO010000031.1, read on the forward strand.
GCCAATATGGCCGATCGGGGCCACGCGGAGCTCGCAAGAGTTGAAGTGTTTCCACTTATCTCGAAAATAATTGTGTTAGCGAGTAGTCGGCCATTTGAAATTACTGGTGCATTTGGTCTTGCGAGGAGAAATGGATATCAAGAATACCTACCTCTTATAAAAGAGCATCTGCTCTCGATAATCGATCATTTCGACGTGCATCGATGGAAGATTTACGACGCTATCGTGTTTCTGCTAGAGTTTGATGCCGATTTTGTAGAGGCTGTACTGAAGCAAAAAAACCAAACGATTGAAAATTTCAAGCCAGTGCACGGTGCATAGCTATTGCAGGTCCACATGAAGAAGCAAGCGTTGGGGTTGTTGATTGTGGTTACCGCTAATGAGTAAATCCTGTGGAGTGAAGTGCGAGCAGTGCGGAGGCAATCTTATTGTCCTCAAAGAAGGTATTACTCAGGGAGCCCGCTGTGATCAGTGTTACTGGTCGGTAATAACAACGAATATCTCCGGCATTCAGCTGGATAGATGCAAGTATAAAGTTCGCTGTCGCGGCGACTATCGGAATCATGCCCAGGTGAATGCTGACTCCGAGGTGACAGGTCAAAACTATTTACTGTCGAGGATTACACTCCAGCAAGGCGATGCTCTGGTATTCAGCGGTCAGGCGCAGGAGGTTTTACAGGCTAGAAATATTCTTGTGTCGGCTGGGGTTGTTTGTGAAATTACGCCTGATTTTCCCTGGATATGAATGAATCTGGCGATGACAGCGGTTTTTCGGAGGCGGGCTATGAATCAACAACAGCAGGACTTGATGATTGATCTGATGTCGCATCGGATCTCAAAAGACTGTTTTCTTGAGTCTCTATTTAAGGGTGGGGAAATTCCCGAAGATTACCTGCGTGCTGAACTGGAAACCGCGCTTGAGATGAAAGACGCTGACAGTGTGGAATGCTTGCTGATATTCGGTGCGGTGTTCGGTTTTACTCAGGATTGTGCGGATGTGTTATGCCGCTTACTCGTTGAAGACTGGCACATCAGTCACGAGAATATTGCAAGGGAATTAAAGGTTTTCAGATACCTTGGTGCGGTCGACTATTTATTCAAGACGGCGCTGACCTGCTATCCGTATATCGCTTCCGAGCATGCTCTGGGTGTGAAATGCATTTATGCTTTACACGAGATTGGTACCGATAAGGCTAGAGAAAAATTGCAATTGCTGGCCAAGGTTGATAACGCTGAAATGTCCGAGTGTGCACGCCGTTTATTGGCGCGAGTCTGATGTTGCTTTAAAAGTGGTTGAGTTCGCAGGCATGAATATGCATTTTCCCCATTTAAAATAAAAAGCCCCGAATTGCTTGGGGCTTTTTATTTGGGCTGGCGGTCGGCATGACTTAACGAAACGCCGGCACCACATCCCTGATAAACAACTCCAGCGATTTCTTCTTCTCCGCATGCGGCAGACTGTTATCACACCAGAAACTAAACTCATCCACCCCCAGTTCCTGGTAATACTTGATCCGCGGAATAATCTCTTCCGGCGTACCAATCATCGCCGTCTTGTGCAGGCTCTCCAGTTCAAACTCCGGACGTCCGGCAAACTTCTCTTCCGGGCTTGGGGCGAGGAAGCCGTTGACCGGTACTTCCTTGTTGCCAAACCACGCATCGAAGGTGCGATAGAACCGTGAGATCGCTTTGGCGCCGACTTTCCAGCCGTCCGGATCGTCAGCCGAATGCACGTGGGTGTGGCGCAGCACCATCAGTTGTGGACGCGGGACGTTGGGGTTGTTGTCGAGTGCGGTCTGGAATTTGTTCTTCAGGTCGACGACTTCTTCGTCACCTTTCATCAATGGCGTGACCATCACGTTGCAGCCGTTGGCCACGGCGAAGTTGTGCGAATCCGGATCGCGGGCGGCGATCCACATCGGTGGGTTAGGCTTCTGAATCGGCTTCGGCACGCTGGTGGAGGTGGGGAATTTCCAGATGTCGCCGTCGTGGGCGTAGTCGCCTTGCCACAGGGCGCGGACCACCGGGACCATTTCGCGCAGGGCCTGACCGCCGCTGGAGGCGGGCATGCCGCCGGCCATGCGATCGAATTCGACTTGATAGGCGCCACGCGCCAGGCCAACTTCCATACGTCCGTTGCTGATGACGTCGAGCAGCGCGCATTCACCGGCCACCCGCAGTGGGTGCCAGAACGGCGCGATGATGGTGCCGGCGCCGAGGTGGATGGTGGTGGTTTTGGCGGCGAGGTAGGCCAGCAGTGGCATCGGGCTCGGCGAGATGGTGTATTCCATCGCGTGATGTTCGCCGATCCACACGGTGCTGAAACCGCCGGCCTCGGCCATCAGGGTCAGTTCGGTCAGGTCTTCGAACAGTTGGCGGTGGCTGACGCTTTCGTCCCAGCGTTCCATGTGGATGAACAGGGAAAATTTCATGACGCTTCCTCGGATCTTTTATTGTTGAGGCTACAAAACTGTGTGGGAGGGGGCTTGCTCCCGAAAGCGCTGGATCAATCGACATCTCTGGTGGCTGACACATCGCCTTCGGGAGCAAGCCCCCTCCCACAGTGGATTTGTGTGGGGTTGAAGTTTTGCTCAGGCCAGAACGGGCAGGGCGCCCATCTTGCCGTGGCAATACACCAGCGGCCCGGTGTGCTGCTCCGGGACGATCAGATTCTTCACCGCGCCGACCATGATCGCGTGGTCACCACCTTCATATTCGCGCCACAACTCACACTCGATGATAGCCGTCGCATTGGCCAGGATCGGGTTGCCTAACTCGCTCAACGTCCACTCGATGCCTTGTGCCTTGTCCTTGCCTTTACGGGCGAAGGCGTAGGCTTCGCTTTGCTGGCCGCCGGAGAGGACGTGGATCGCGAAGCGCTTGTTCTTGATCAGCACAGGGTAGGAGTCGGAGCTGTAGTTGGGGCAGAACAGCACCAGCGCCGGGTCCATCGACAGTGAACTGAAGGCGCTGGCGGTGAGGCCGACGATCTGGCCGTCATCGTCCAGCGTGGTGATGACGGTGACGCCGGACGGAAACGAGCCCATGACTTGTTTGTAGATGGCAGCATCGATCATTGGACGGTCCTCGGGTGTTGTGACGCGATTTTTATGTATTTGTTGGTCTGATGGTATACCAGTATTTTTTCTTTGCAAGAGCTTTTAGGCTGAACCGATAAACGTGGTGCTTTCGTCGGAAACTCAGCATTTATTGGGTTTCTGGCTGGCCTGCAGGCCGCAGAATCAGGGAGGATGGCGGATCAGGTAGCGCCGTAAACTACGGATCAGTCTTGTGAAATGTTTGGAATACCATAATATGGTCTGCATCTGAGGGGCGACCCAGAGTCCCCCCGGTTTGGCTTCATACAAAGATAAGAACAGACAAACTCGAGTTCATGAATATGTCCCAGATGTCCCGGCAAGATCCGTTGATCGAGAATCACACGGTCGACTACGTCCCACTCGCGGAACGCCACGGGAAGGCCCGCGACCTGTTCACCTTATGGTTCAGCACCAACATCGCGCCACTGCCCATCGTCACCGGCGCCATGGTGGTTCAGGTGTTCCATCTCGACTTGCTTTGGGGGCTGCTGGCGATTGCGCTGGGGCACCTGATCGGCGGCGTGGTGATCGCCCTGGCGTCGGCGCAGGGGCCGCGCATGGGCATTCCGCAAATGGTGCAGAGTCGTGGCCAGTTCGGGCGTTACGGCGCACTGCTGATCGTGTTTTTTGCGGCGCTGATTTACATCGGTTTCTTCATTTCCAACATCGTGCTGGCCGGTAAGTCGATTGTCGGCATCGCACCTTCGGTACCGGCGCCGCTGAGCATTTTGATCGGTGCGCTGGCGGCCACGGCGATTGGCGTGATCGGCTACAACTTCATCCACACGCTCAACCGCATCGGCACCTGGGTGATGGGCAGCGCGCTGCTCGCCGGTTTCATCTACATCTTCGCCCACGACTTGCCGGCAGACTTCCTGACGCGCGGCAGCTTCAACCTGTCGGGCTGGCTGGCGACGGTGTCGCTGGGGATTATCTGGCAGATCAGTTTCTCGCCGTACGTTTCCGACTATTCGCGTTATCTGCCGGCGGATATCGGTATCGCCAAACCGTTCTGGGCGACCTATTTGGGAGCGACGCTGGGGACGATTCTGTCGTTCAGCTTTGGCGCCGTGGCGGTGCTGGCAACGCCTGAAGGCACTGAAGCGATGGCTGCGGTCAAGCAGTCCACCGGTTGGCTCGGGCCGATTCTGATGGTGCTGTTCCTGCTCAACATCATCAGCCATAACGCGCTGAATCTGTATGGCGCGGTGCTGTCGATCATCACCTCGATCCAGACGTTCGCCAGTCAGTGGACGCCGAGCATCAAGGTGCGCGTGGCGTTGTCGAGTGTGGTGCTGGCGGGTTGCTGCGTGGTGGCGCTGGGTGCCTCGGCGAATTTCATTTCGCAGTTCATCGGGCTGATTCTGGCGTTGCTGCTGGTGTTGGTGCCGTGGGCGTCGATCAACCTGATCGACTTCTATCTGATCAAGCGCGGCGCGTATGACATCACCTCGATTTTCCGCGCGGATGGCGGCATTTACGGGCGCTTCAATCTGCACGCGATCATTGCCTACTTCATCGGGATCATTGTGCAGCTGCCGTTCGCCAATACCTCGTTGTATGTCGGGCCGTACGCCAATCTGGTCGATGGCGCCGACCTGTCGTGGCTGTTCGGCCTGGTGGTGACAGTGCCGTTGTATTACTGCCTCGCCACACGTGGGCAGACCCAGAATCAACGTGGCGAGGGGATTTATCCCCGATCGGCTGCGAAGCAGTCGTGAAATCAGCGAGTGCGGGCCCCTTTGAGATGTAAAGGGGGCCGCTTCGCGCGCCATCGGGGATGAATCCCCTCACCACAAGTGATCCTCGCCCAGCCTCCGCATTCCAGCGGTCATTCAAATTGGCCATTTCGATCCCCTTTTGGCCCATCCCCCACTGTGCCGCGACCCCGCGGTCGGCAAGAATCAAAGCCATAACGAAACGCTGGACCTTCCTTGCCCTTGGCTACCTTTACAGCCGCTGCCGTGTACAGAACATAAAAACCATCGATCTCACGTCGCAATCCGGGGAAACAAACATGGTCACGATGAAACGCATTCTGGGTGCCACCGTGTGTGGGCTGACGCTGCTGGCCAGCGCGGTACACGCCGAGCAGCGCGAGCTGCGGGTCTACAACTGGGCGGATTACATCCTGCCGTCGGTGCCCAAGGATTTCGCCGCGAAGACCGGCATCAAAGTGACCTGGGACACCTTCGACACCAACGAATCGCTGGAGGCCAAGTTGCTCACCGGCAACTCCGGCTACGACCTGGTGGTGCCGTCGAACCAGTTCATCGACACCCAGATCAAGGCCGACGTGTTCCAGAAACTCGACAAGTCGAAACTGCCGAACTGGAGTCATCAGGATCCGGCGCTGCTCAAACTGCTCGACGCCAATGACCCTGGCAACCAGTACGGCGTGCCCTACATGTACGGCACGGTACTGATCGGTTTCAACCCGGCCAAAGTCAAGGCAGCGCTCGGCGACAACGCGCCGGTGGACAGCTGGGATCTGGTGTTCAAGCCCGAGAACATGGAGAAGCTCAAATCCTGCGGCGTAGCGATGCTCGATTCGCCGTCGGAAATTCTGCCGCTGGCCCTGCATTACCTCGGCCTCGACCCGAACAGCCAGAACCCGGCCGACTATGAAAAGGCCAAGGACCTGATGCTGAAGATTCGTCCTTACGTGACCTACTTCAACTCGGCCAAGTACATGACCGACATCGCCAATGGCGACATCTGCGTGGCCATCGGTTACTCCGGCAGCTTCTACCAGTTCGGCAACCGCGCGAAAGAGGCGGGCAACGGTGTGGTGGTTGACTGGCGTTTGCCGAAGGAGGGCGCGCCGATCTGGTTCGATACTTTCGCGATTCCGAAGAGCGCGAAGAACGTCGAAGAGGCGCATGAATTCCTCAACACCTTGCTCGATCCGAAAGTCATTGCGCCGATCAGCGACTTCCTCGGCTACCCGAACGTGAACAAGGACTCGATGCCGCTGGTGAATAAAGACATCACCGGCAACCCGAACCTGACGCCAACGCCTGAGGCCCTGAAAACCCTTTATGTAGTCCAGCCACTACCGCAAAAACTCGAACGGGTACGCACGCGGGTGTGGACCAGCATCAAGTCCGACAAGTAGCCGCACACCCTCTGGAGGAGTGAGCCTGCTCGCAAAGGCGCCGGACCAGGCAACATGGATGCTGAATGTGCCGGCCCCTTCGTGAGCAAGCCCACTCCCACCCTTTGATCTCGGCCAGCTCCGGATCCTCCATCCACTGACTATCACCTGTGGGAGCGGGCTTGCTCGCGAAGGCGTCGGGTCAGCCGACACCTTTATTGAATGTCGCACCGCATTGTGAGCAGGCTCACTCCTACAGGTTTTGTGACGCGTTTTTACTCATCACCAGACTCAACACCACCGACCCCAGAATAACCCCGCCCACCACCGCCAGTGACCATTCCACCGGCATGTGAAACCAAGGCATCAGCGTCATCTTGCCGCCGATGAACACCAGCACAATCGCCAGTCCATACTTGAGCAAATGAAAGCGGTCGGCCATGTCGGCCAGCAGGAAATACAGCGCGCGCAGACCCATGATCGCGAAGATGTTCGAGGTGAACACGATGAACGGATCGGTGGTGACCGCGAAGATCGCCGGGATGCTATCGACTGCAAACATCAGATCGCTGGCCTCGATCAGCACCAGCACCAGGAACATCGGCGTGGCCCAGCGCACGCCGTTCTGCAGCACGAAAAAGCGCTCGCCGTGAAAGCCTTGGGTGATCCGCATGTGCCCGCGCACCCAGCGCAGCAGCGGGTTTTTGTCGAGGTCCGGTTGCTGCTCGGCGAACATCAGCATCTTGATCCCGGTGATGATCAGGAACACCCCGAAGGCATACAACAGCCACTCGAACTGCGACACCAGCCACACACCGGCGAAGATCATCGCCGCGCGCATCACGATCGCCCCGAGTACGCCGTACAGCAGCACCCGGCGCTGCAATTCCGGTGGCACGGCGAAGTAGCTGAAGATCATCACGAAGACGAACATGTTGTCGATCGACAGTGACTGCTCGATCAGATAACCGGTGAGGAATTCCAGGGTCTTGCGCTGGGCAATCTCAGCGCCGAACTCGCCGTGCAAATACCACCAGAGCAATCCGGCGAAAGCCAAGGCCAGTGCGCACCAGGCGATCACCCAACAGGACGCTTCCCGCACTGAAACGCGGTGCGCCTTGCGTCCGCCGAAGACGAACAGGTCCAGTGCAAGCATGGCGAGGACGAAGACGATAAACGCGCCCCACATCCATGGTTCGCCGATATTGATGTTGTCAGTGGGCATGGCAATCTCCCTGTCTTTTATGTCGTTGGAGGCAGACCGGGACATGCTAGCGAGGAGTGAATGCCAAGGAAAAATCGTATATTCCTGAGGTAAAGTTCGATAAAAACGAAGTGTCTGGCTTTTTTTGCGGCAGGCGTCTTTGCAATGGCAGACGGCATTGATGCGTGAATACGAGAGAAATTTCAGTGCGAGTTAATTTGGAGGCAGAGTTGCCAAACACTGCGGGCGGGCACCTACCCGTTTGGCATTAATATGTCATTGTGACTGACTTTCTTATTGTGCAGGTTTGTCAAGAGGACCCGATGCCAGCAGTTCTAATCTGCCTTGTACTTTGTGCGGCTTTCCATCGGGCTCTATTTGAAAATCAAAGTCTGCGTATATTGATTTGTTTTTGTCGTCTCGCTTAAGTTTGATTTCGCCGTTGTCACTCGAAATGATCCCTCCAGAAGCAATGACGCTGGCACGCACAGGGCTTTCGTCACCTTTCCTAATTGGATATGTGCCACTTTCGAGCTTCTGATCAATGATGATAGTAATCTGGTAAAAAACGTCTGCTTCGTGATATCGGCCGATGATGCTGACTGATCCGGGAACCAAGGATGCATAAATAAACAGCTCCGGCCTGAAACTCGGAATGGGCGGAAAATCAGGATTGAATTCGGCCTTGTAGTATTTGCCAACGGGTTGTTCTTCTACTTCTATGAGTAATGGCTTCAAGTCTTCATCGACGCCATGTTGTTTAAGCAGAATGGCATTGCTCATGGTTGCGTTCCTTCAGTGCTGAACGGTTTCAGGGATTTTCCAAATGGAAAGTCTATCGAGCGAGAACGTTACTCGCCGACCTGTTCCACCGCTACTGTCAGAACTGTCAGTTGCCAGTTATGGGGGGGTGTGTTGGCAGGATTGTATTGATGCAGAGATAAGTGACAGGGCATTGCAATCAAAAGCGGATTGAGACCCTTTCGAGTCTCAATCCAACCCAGCTTTTTACTTGCCGGCAGTCAACGCCGGAGTACGCGGCGGCACCTGACGCTTCGATCCGGTAGCCTCGAACGCCGAGGCCAGACGCAACAGATTCGAGTCATCGTAAGCACGACCGGCGAAAGTCAGACCAACCGGCATGCCGATGTCGGCCATGATCCCCATCGGCACAGTGACAGTCGGCACACCGAGATGCCGGATCGCCAGATTGCCGTTGGCGACCCAGACGCCATTGCTCCAGGCGATGTCCGCCGATACCGGATTGATATCGGCATCTGCCGGGCCGACGTCGGCGTTGGTCGGGAACAGCACCGCGTCGAGTTTCAGCGCATCCATCCAGTCTTCCAGATCAAGCTTGCGGGTCTTTTCCAGACCGCGCAGGCCATCGGGCAGGGTCGGGATCTGGTCCCACGGGGTGATGCCGCGTTGGGCCATGCGCACGTATTCGTCCATGCCGGCGGCCAGGTCGCCCTCACGGTTGGGCAGGGTGCCCGGGTCGTGCGGGAAGATCTTCGGCCCGTCGACATCGGCCAGGCGATTGAGCTTCGGATCGCCGTTGGCGCGCAGAAAATCGTCGAAGGCCCAGGCCGACAGATCCCACAGTTCGTGGTGCAGGAATTCCTTGGAAACGATGCCGCGATTGAACACGGTCGGCGCGCCGGGGCGGTCGCCTTCGCAGTTGGAGACCAGCGGGAAATCCACTTCGATGACTTCGGCGCCGGCCGCTTCCAGAGCGGCGCGGGCCTGTTTCCACAGGTCGATCACTGACGCACGAGTGTTGATGCGCTGCCCGGTCGGGCCGCCGATGCCTGGGACTTCGCTGGTGCCGGCTTCGGGGTCGGCATTGATGTACATCTTCGGCACACCGAGGCGTTTGCCGGCCAGTGCATCGGACTTCACCGCCAGTTCGGCGTAGGACGCCGGGCGTACCGAGGCAACGCTCGGGATCGGCACCCACGGCTGCAGGCGCCACAGATCGCCACGGGTGTCGGGGTCTTCAGCAACCACAACGTCGAGCACTTCGAGCAGATCGGCCATGGTGCGGGCGTATGGCACCACCACGTCCATGGTCGGCGTCAGCGGCCAGTTGCCACGTACCGAAATCACTCCGCGCGACGGCGTATAGGCGCACAAACCGTTGTTCGATGCCGGGCCGCGACCGCTCGACCAGGTTTCTTCCGCCAGGCCGAACGCCGAAAAACTCGCGGCAGTGGCGGTGCCGGCACCGTTGGACGAGCCGGAGGCAAACGGCGCGGTCAGGTAGGCCGCGTTGTACGGACTTTCGGCCCGGCCATAGACGCCACGCTGCATGCCGCCATTGGCCATCGGCGGCATATTGGTCTTGCCCAGGCAGATCGCTCCGGCGGCACGCAGGCGTTCGATGGTGAAGGCGTCGCGATGCGCCACCAGATCGGCGAATGCCGGGCTGCCGGAAGCCGCGGTCAGACCCTTGACCAGATAGCTGTCCTTGGCGGTGTAAGGGATGCCGTCGAGCGGGCCGAGGGTTTCGCCCTTGGCGCGGCGTGCATCGGACGCCTGGGCCTCTGCCAGTGCTTCGGGATTGCGTACGACCACGGCGTTCAGTGCAGTGGCCGTGTTCGGGCCATCATAGGCGTCGATCCGGGCCAGATAGGCCTGCACCAGTTCAACCGCGGTGGTCTGGCCGGCGTCGAGCGCCGCGCGTAATTGAGCAATGGAGACTTCAGTGACTTCGATCATGCTGTTACCGCCGACAGGTTCGCTAAAGGGGTGGGTCATTATGGTTATCGTCGAAACGTGTGAAGAATTACCGATGAGCGAAACTCTACCCTGAACTTTGCCGAATGGCATGTGCTAATTCGATAAATATCGACAAAACTCAGCGAAAAAATTCCCCCGGTGTCTCGCCAAACTGTTGGCGGAAGGCTGCGATGAACGCCGAGGTCGAGTCATAACCGCAGGCCAGAGCCACGTCGGTGACGCGTTCGCCACGTTCCAGCGGGGTCAGTGCGCCGAGCAATCGCAAGCGCTGACGCCAGGCACGGAAGGTCAGGCCGGTGTCGCGTAAAAACAGGCGGCTGAGGGTTTTTTCGGTGACGCCGAATTTGTCGCTCCAATGGTGCAGTGTGGTCTGCTGTTCCGGATGTTGCTCAAGGCTTTGATAGATTTGCCGCAGACGGCTGTCCTGCGGCAGTGGCAGCATCAGGTCGATCTGCGGCGCCTCGGCCAGTTGATCGAGGATCACCTGGGCCAGGCGGCCGTGCGCGCCGGTCTCGTCGTATTCCACCGGGACCAGACTGAACTCGCGGATCAGCTCGCGCAGCAGGTCACTGACGCCCAACACATGACAACGTTCAAGCGCCCAGCCGGCCACGCTGCAATCGATGTACAGGCTGCGCATTTCCGTGTGCGGCGAGCTGAACACTCGGTGCGGCACGCCCGCCGGAATCCACACCGCGCGCTCCGGTGGCGCGACGAAACGCCCGGCGCTGGTCTGCACTTCGAGCACGCCCTGAATCGCGTACGACAATTGCACCCACGGGTGGCTGTGACGCCGGGTCAGTGCGCGATTGGGCAGCGATTCGGTGCGTCCGTACAGCGCACGGGGCAGGCTGGGCAGCCCGGGAATGCTGCGCCTGAAGCTTTTTTCATGTCCTTTAGGCGGCATCTGTTGGCTCTTCGGCGTTAGTCGGTAATTTCTGCTCACGTTAGAGTCGCAGTCACGTACTGGCAACCCCCGGATGAACAAGCCCATGACTCGCCCAAGATTCCTGCCCGACAACTTCACCCTGACCCTGATCGGCGTCGTGCTGCTGGCCAGTTTTCTGCCGGCCAGCGGGCAGGTCGCGGTGGGGTTCGGCTGGCTGACCAATATCGCCATCGCGCTGCTGTTTTTTCTCCACGGCGCGAAACTGTCGCGTGAATCGATCATCGCCGGGGCCGGCCACTGGCGCCTGCACCTGTTGGTGTTCGGTCTGACCTTTGTGCTGTTCCCGCTGCTCGGGCTGGCGTTGAAACCGCTGCTGTCACCGCTGATCGGCGACAAGCTGTACATGGGCATGCTGTATCTCTGCGCGTTGCCCGCCACCGTGCAGTCGGCGATCGCCTTCACCTCGCTAGCCCGAGGCAATATCCCGGCGGCGATCTGCAGCGCGGCAGCGTCGAGCCTGTTCGGGATCTTCCTCACGCCATTGCTGGTGACGCTGCTGCTGAACGTGCACGGCGACGGTGGCTCGACCCTGGATGCGATCCTGAAGATCAGCGTACAACTGCTGCTGCCTTTCATTGCCGGGCAGATCGCTCGGCGCTGGATCGGCGCGTGGGTCGGGCGCAACAAGAACTGGCTGAAGTTTGTCGATCAGGGGTCGATTTTGCTGGTGGTGTATGGCGCATTCAGCGAGGCGGTCAACGAGGGCATCTGGCATCAGATTCCGGTAGTCGATCTGCTGGGGCTGGTGGTGGTCTGCTGCATTCTGCTTGCGCTGGTGCTGTTGGCGTCGACCTTGCTGGGCAAGGCGTTCGGTTTCAGCCAGGAAGACCGCATCACCATTTTGTTCTGCGGTTCGAAGAAGAGCCTGGCCACCGGCGTGCCGATGGCACAGGTGTTGTTTGCCGGCAGCACGATTGGTGTGTTGATTCTGCCGCTGATGCTGTTCCATCAGATTCAATTGATGGTCTGCGCGGTGTTGGCGCAGCGCTATGCCAAGCGTCCGGAATCGGTGCCGGAGCTGATGGCGCAGGTTGATCCATAAACACTGCATTCCCTGTAGGAGCTGCCGTAGGCTGCGATCTTTTGATCTTGAAAGTCAAAAGATCGCAGCCTGCGGCAGCTCCTACAGGGGGATTTTCTCAATCCTGCGTAACGTGTTTCGGCCCGGCCAGTGCCCAGGCAATCAGGCCAAACAACGGCACGAACACGATGGCGATAATCCACACGCCTTTGTTGCTGCCTTTGCCTGCGCTCTTGCGCACGCGGTTGATCGCCCACAATTCAACGATCACAAGAACGACGGCGAGTACGATCCAGACGGGTTCAATTTGCATGGGCTACCTCCTGATGGTCTTTCAGTTAGGTGAGTCCAAGCGCGCAGGGTTCATTTAAATTGTGCCGCTGCCTCCTGAATACTTCACCGCAGCGGCTGCCCGCGACGGCACATTGAGCGTGCGCAACAGCGACGACACGTGGATGCGCACGGTGAACGGCGAAATATCCAGTTCCCGGGCGATCTCCTTGTTGGTCTTGCCTTGGGCGATCAGCCGTAACACATCCTGCTGACGCGGGGTGAGGGCGGTGCCGGTCTCCAGCGGCAGCAGCCCGGAAGGCGCGAACCTGACCAGCACTTCGCCTTCGCGGATCGCCAGAATCGCCTGGCCGATCTCATCCGGGACAATGTTCTTGCCGATGAAACCGTCGATGCCGGCCGCCATCACCTCACCGATCAACGCCTCGTCGTCGACCATCGACACCACAATCAGCGTGGTGCGCGGCAGTTTTCGGCGCAGTTCGGCGAGTTGGCTGATGCAGGTCAGGCCGGGGAAGCGCAGGTCGAGAATCAGTGTGTCCGGCTCGCTGCCGTCGGGCAGCAAGGCCAGCACGGCGTCGAGGTCGCCGGCCTCCTCGATAGTCGCCTCGGGCAACAGGCGCTGCACGGTGCGCCGCATGGCTTCGCGAAACAACGGGTGATCGTCGGCTATGATGATGCGGCATGTCATGACGTGACCCTCCCTGGATCAGCGTGGTTTACGGCATGCACCTTAGCACCGCGTACGCAGATTGCCTGCCGGCCGCTGCTGAATCTGACGACTGTCGCACAAGGACGTTGCCCATGAAGTTCGAGAAAAACACCGAGCTGGATCAGGCCAATCTGCGGATCATCATCGCCAGCATTGCCATGGTTTACATCTGCGTGCTCGGTGTATTGCCGGGTCAGCGCTTCGATGTCTATCTGCCGGTGGTGGTCTACATCACGCTGTTTCTGCTGGCGTCGATTGTCTTGCGCCAGGCCATCGCGCGCTGGCCGGGGCATTACCCGGCGCGACGAATATTCGCGATGATCCACGATTACACCGGCACCTGTTTCGGCCTGGTGCTCGGCGGTGAAGCGGCGTTGCCGCTGTACGCGGTGATCATCTGGGTCAACCTGGGCAACGGCATGCGTTACGGCTCGCGTTATCTGGCGATTGCCACCGGGTTGGCGCTGCTGGCGTTGCTGGCGGTCTATCGGTTGACGCCGGTGTGGCAGGCGCAGCCGTACATGGTGCTGATGTTGATGCTCACCAGCACCGTGATTCCGTTCTACGCGCACTTGCTGCTGGAGCGCACGCGCAAGGCCTCCGAAGAGGCGGTCGCGGCCAATCTGGAAAAGTCGCGGTTTCTCGCCCAGGCCAGCCATGATCTGCGCCAGCCGATTCATTCCATCGGGCTGTTCACGGCGTGCCTGCGTGAGTCGCGGCTGGGCGAGCAGGAACGGCAACTGGTCGACAACATCGACCGTTCGCTGCTCAACGTCTCGCAGTTGTTCCGTTCGATTCTTGACCTCTACACCCTCGACAACGGGCGCATTCTGCCGAGGCTGCAGGTGTTCAATCTCGGCGAGTGGCTGGCCGATCTGATCCGCCAGAACGCCGAGGCGGCGCGCTGGGCTGGCGTGGAGTTGCGTCTGCGTCCGTGCCAGCACTGGGTACAGAGCGATCCGGCGTTGCTCGCGACCATGGTGCAGAACGTGCTTTCCAATTGCTTCAAATACGGCGCGCAACGCCCGGTACTGATCGGCGTGCGCAAGCGTGGCAACGGGCTGGCCATCGTGATTTATGACCGCGGCAACGGCATTGCCGAGGAGCATCTGCCGAAGGTCTTCGAGGAGTTTTATCGAGTGCGTCAGGTGCGCGACAAGGACGTGGAAGGCGTCGGCCTCGGGCTGTCGATCGTCAAGCGTCTGGGGCAGTTGATCGGCGTCGATGTGGCCTTGCGCTCGCACCTTGGGCGCGGCACGGCGGTCTCCCTGTATGGCTTGCCGGTGGCCGTGGCGCCGCAGTTGCCGGTCATGCGTGACGATGTGCGGCAGGCCGGCCTGTTGACCGGGCTGAAGGTGTGTCTGGTGGAGGATGACCGCAACGTCTTGCTGGCGACCTCGGCGCTGCTCGAGCGCTGGGGCTGCGTGGTGCAGGGCGAATTGAGCGGGCAGGGGCTGGTCACCGATTGCGACATCATCGTCGCCGATTACGATCTGGGTCCACATTCCACGGGCATCGAGTGCATTGACGAGGTGCGGCGCCAGCGTGGCTTTGCGGTGCCAGCGATGATTATCACCGGGCATGACATCGAGAAAATACAGGCGGCCTTGCACGACCGCCAAATTGCCATCCTGTCCAAACCGGTACGCCCGGCCGAGCTGCGCGCGACCTTGCGCAGCCTGCGCGACCGGCAAACCGAGCCGGCCGAGCAGGTTTGACTCAACGCTTGCAGAGGTAGTCCTGAGTGATGGTGGTTTGCAGGCAGTTGAACTGGCCCATGGTGCGGCAGATGTTCTTCTCGGAACCGGTCACCTCGGCGTTCTTGTAACCCCAGGTCTTGCAGCGCTCCATCGCCACAGTCAGGCCTTGCGCGGCGTTGGTCTGGCCGCTTTCGAACTGACCCAATTCGTAGGAGACCTGGACCACGCCGTCGTTCTTGCTGCCACCGGTGGCTTCCCATTGTTTGGGCGTGGCGCAGCCTGTCAGAGCGAGGGCGGTGAGAGTGAGAGTTGCGATCA
The DNA here is from genome assembly GCF_029960145.1 of Pseudomonas sp. PS01299. Classification (NCBI taxonomy): domain Bacteria; kingdom Pseudomonadati; phylum Pseudomonadota; class Gammaproteobacteria; order Pseudomonadales; family Pseudomonadaceae; genus Pseudomonas; species Pseudomonas sp. PS01299. The sequence continues at coordinate 35,477 of NZ_JASCPO010000031.1, forward strand.
GGATTTTCATGATGGAACGTAGTCCTTTACCGGGGATGAAGGTTTACTGGAACGGAATCGGCGAGGCGCCTTTGGGCAGGCACGACAGCGGCGGGGTCATGATGCCCATGCTCGCCACCGCGATAATCGCGCCGCTGGGCAACTCGCAGTTGTACTCGCCGGCGGGGGTGTACGCGGTGTAGTAGGTGAGGGTGCTGTCGCTGCGGATGTTGTCGATTTTCGACACCGGTTTGCCGATGACTGTCTGGGCGCGTTCTTTCATGCTGGCTTCGGTGGGTTTGGCGGTCTGGCAGCCGCTGGCGCCAAGCAGCAGAGCGCTGGCGATCGCCACTTTGCACAGGTTGGAATGCAGTTTCATGGTGTTTCTTCCTTGGTGTTGTTCTGATTTCCAGGCACGACGATCCCGCGCACTGCACAGCGGCAATGTTGGGGAGCATCGGGGGTTGCGAGGGAATATAACGCCGGTGGGCGGGGCGGTCGATTAGCACAAATGTGCTAGTGCGGCGGAGGGAGAGGCGACCCAACGGGTCGCCCCGCGCCGATTACTGAGGAGAGTTGAACTGGTCGGAATAGCTGCCGGTCATCAGCGCCGACGCGACGCGATCAGAACCGACGCCGACGCGTGAGTAGGCATAGCGATTGGCGCCGACCTTGTCGGTGCCGTCGGAAGCCAGTGCGCCTGCGCCGACGTGATCGGAGCCATCAGAGGCGACTGCGCCAGCCCCGACGTGATCGGAACCATCCGAGGCGACTGCACCAGCCCCGACATGATCAGAACCGTCCGAGGCGACTGCACCAGCCCCGACATGATCCGAACCGTCCGAGGCGACAGCACCAGCGCCGACGTGATCGGAGCCATCAGACGCCACTGCACCGGCTCCGACATGATCGGGGGCGACAGCACCAGCGCCGACATGATCGGAACCGTCCGAGGCGACAGCACCAGCGCCGACATGATCGGAACCATCCGAGGCGACTGCGCCAGCCCCGACATGATCGGAACCGTCCGAGGCGACTGCTCCAGCCCCGACATGATCCGAACCATCAGAGGCCACAGCCTGCGGCTGCGCAGCCCAAACCGGTGGCAACATCACGGTCGCCGCGACCGCAAGAATGGCGCCTGATAAAAGCGTGTGTTTCATGATTTTCTCCACGACCCATCAGCCACACAGCATTCGTTGGCCCGGGGTTGACCAGGTTGGCAATTGGCACGGGCGCGCTCGATGGGCGCACGGGTGTCGACGTTTTTGCATGAAACCGCGTTCGCGAACTGAAAAGTATAGATCGGCAAAATGCAGGCGCAGGTGCGACAACATGCAAGCGATAGTCGGTTAACTTCCTTGCACAGGGGCGCTTGAAGGAAATCAGTCTAAAAACACCACCCGCGACTCGATGGCTTTTGCTAGCCTCAAAGGTGTAGGCGAAGACGCAGACTGATGCGCAAGCGGATAGCAAGGGGACGTGGGGCGCGTTCCGAAGGGTACACGGTTAGAAAGATCTCCGCGCTGAGATCCAGCCCTTATGCCGTGTGAGGCAGCAAAGCACCGCTCTTTTTCCATGGTTGCTTTTGTACTGTGAGAGGCCCGATAAACCTTGTAAGCCAGAGACCAGCACTGGCCGCCTACTCAAACACCAAAGCCCGCATTACTGCGGGCTTTGTCGTTGTTGCAGGATCAGATTTTGGTCAGCGCGTACGCCAGATCAGCGCGCAGGTCTTCGAGATCTTCGACCCCCACCGACAGACGCACCAGGCCGTCGCCGATGCCCAGTTTGGCGCGGGTTTCAGCTGGAATAGTCGCGTGGGTCATGATCGCCGGATGCTCGATCAGGCTTTCAACACCGCCCAAACTCTCTGCCAGGGCAAAGATCTTCACGTTTTCCAGAAAGCGCCGTGCGCCATCCAGATCACTGTTTAGATCCACCGAGATCATCCCGCCAAAACCATGCATTTGCCGTTTGGCCAACTCATGCTGCGGGTGCGACGGCAGGCCCGGGTAGTAGACGCGTTTGACCTGCGGTTGCTGCTCCAGCCACTTGGCCAGTTCCAGCGCGTTGCAGCAATGACGCTCCATGCGCAGCGCCAGAGTCTTCACCCCGCGCAGGGTCAGGAACGCGTCGAACGGGCCGGAAATCGCGCCAACCGCGTTTTGCAGGAAGCCGAGTTTGTCCGCGAGTTCGGCATTCTGCCCAACCACCGCGATACCACCGATCACGTCGGAGTGACCGTTCAGGTACTTGGTGGTCGAGTGCAGCACGATGTCGAAACCCAGCTCCAGCGGGCGCTGAATGTACGGGCTGGCGAAGGTGTTGTCGGCAACGCTGATGATCCCGCGTGCGCGGCAGATGCGCGCAATCGCGGCCAGATCCGACAGGCTCAGCAGCGGGTTGGTCGGCGACTCGACAATCACCAGGCGGGTGTCGTCCTGCAGCGCCGCTTCGAACGCCGCCAGGTCAGTCAGATCGACGTAGCTGAAGCGATGCCCGGCGCTGCGCTGGCGCACCTTGTCAAACAGACGGAATGTGCCGCCGTACAGGTCATTGCCGGAGATCACGTGCGAACCGGCATCGATCAGTTCGAGCACGGTGGAAATGGTCGCCAGCCCGGAAGCGAACGCGAACGCGCGGGTGCCACCTTCCAGGTCCGCCACGCAACGCTCCAGGGCAAAACGCGTCGGGTTGTGCGAGCGCCCGTAGTCGAAGCCCTTGTGCACGCCGGGGCTGTCTTGCAGGTAAGTCGAGTTGGCGTAGATCGGCGGCATCAGCGCACCGGTGGTCGGGTCAGGCGTTTGCCCGGCATGGATCACCCGGGTCGCGAAGCCTTGGGATTTATCGTCGTGCTGACTCATGCGAGGGATCTCCGTAATTGGTTGAGCATGTCGGTGCGGGTAATCAGGCCGTGGAAGCCCGAAGCATCGGCGATGATCGCGACGAGGCCGCGACTGAGCACCGCTTCCAGCTCGGCGAGGTTGGCACCGGGGGCGAGGGTTTGCAGTTTGTCGGTCATCACGCTGGACACCGATTGACTGAAGCGCGCAGCGTCTTCGTGCACCGGCAGCAGGATGTCCGACTCGTCGATCACCCCGACCAGTTGTTTGCCTTCAACCAGCACCGGCAGCTGCGAGACATCCGCCAGGCGCATGCGCTGAAACGCGGTCAGCAGGGTGTCGTCGGGGCCGACGCTGATCACGCGGCCGTCTTCGAAACGGCGGGCGATCAGATCACGCAGGTCGCCATAGCGTTTGCGCTGCAACAGGCCCTGATCGGTCATCCACTGGTCGTTGTAAACCTTGGACAGATAGCGCGTGCCGGTGTCGCAGACGAAGCTGACCACGCGTTTCGGCTCGGTCTGTTCGCGGCAATAACGCAGCGCGGCGGCGAGCAAGGTGCCGGTCGACGAGCCACCGAGAATGCCTTCGGCGCGCAGCAACTGGCGGGCGTGGTCGAAGCTTTCTTCATCGCTGATCGAGTAGGCGTGACGCACGCTGCTGAGGTCGGTGATCGACGGAATGAAGTCTTCGCCGATGCCTTCCACCGCCCACGAACCGGGCGTCGGCATCGTGCCGTCGCGGCTGTACTGAGCCATCACCGAACCGACCGGGTCGGCGAGGACCATTTGCAGATCCGGCTGTACCCGTTTGAAGAAGCGGCTCAGCCCGGTTAGGGTGCCGGCGGAACCGACGCCGACCACGATCGCGTCCAGATCATGTTCGGTCTGCGCCCAGATCTCCGGCGCGGTGCTGCACTCGTGTGCCAGCGGGTTGGCGGGGTTGTTGAACTGGTCGGCGAAGAACGCGCCGGGAATGTCTTTGGCCAGGCGTGCGGCCACGTCCTGGTAATACTCGGGGTGGCCCTTGCCGACGTCGGAGCGGGTGATGTGCACCTCGGCGCCCATGGCTTTCAAGTGCAGGACTTTCTCGGTGGACATCTTGTCCGGGACTACCAGTACGACGCGGTAGCCTTTGGCCCGGCCGACCAGCGCCAGGCCCAGACCGGTGTTGCCGGCGGTGGCCTCGACGATGGTGCCACCCGGTTGCAGGCGCCCGTCGCGTTCAGCGGCATCGATCATCGCCAGACCGACGCGGTCCTTGATCGAGCCGCCGGGGTTTTGTGATTCCAGTTTGAGAAACAGTGTGCAGAGGCCGGTATCGAAGCGGGTAACTTGTACCAGCGGCGTATTGCCGATCAGCCCAAGTACGGCAGGGCGTGAATCCTTTGACATTTCTTCACCTCTTGTAGTGGTGTTGATCGCGTTCCATTCGCGGGGAAAAGCTCGCGTGCAACATAGGCTTAGACATGATCCGTCGCAACCTTTAACCCGCCGCTGCGCCAGCCATTTCGATCTAACCATAGAACAGAATCGCAGCCTGCAAGCGCCCGGTTTCAGAGGGTTTACATCAAGGCGCCATCGAGTATTGAAAGGGCGTCGTGAGCTTCGCCTGCAGCTTGATCTGCGGATGAATATCCTGCAGGGCAAACCGTGTTTTCAGCGGAAAAACAGCTCACATCTGATCATGAGAGAAACTCGTGATCATCAAGATTAAAATGAGTTTGTCTCACTAGCGCTTGATCTCGACAATGGCCGCCATCAACAAGACATTGGAGTTGTTTGTCATGGCACTGGCCCATTCCCTCGGATTTCCGCGCATCGGTCGCGACCGCGAACTGAAAAAAGCGCAAGAGGCGTTCTGGAAAGGAGAACTGAACGAGGCCGGCCTGCGTGAAGTGGGTCGTGAACTGCGCAAGGCCCACTGGGACTTGCAGAGGAACGCCGGCATCGAGCTGCTGCCGGTGGGTGATTTCGCCTGGTACGACCAGGTGCTGACCCACTCGCTGATGTTCGGCGTGATTCCCGAGCGTTTCCGACCGCACGACGGCAAAGCCACGCTGCAGACCCTGTTCGGCATGGCCCGTGGCGTCAGCGACAGTTGCTGCGGCGGTGCGCATGCGCAGGAAATGACCAAGTGGTTCGACACCAACTACCACTATCTGGTCCCGGAATTCAGCGTCGATCAACAGTTCCAGCTCGGTTGGGAACAGTTGTTCGAAGAAGTCGAAGAGGCCCGCGCACTGGGCCATAACGTCAAACCGGTGATCATTGGCCCACTGACTTATCTATGGCTGGGCAAGGCCAAAGGTGCCGAGTTCGACAAGCTGGAATTGCTTGATCGCCTGCTGCCGCTGTACGGACAGATCTTTGCGCGCCTCGCCGCCCTTGGTGTGGAATGGGTGCAGATAGACGAGCCGATTCTGGTGCTCGACTTGCCCCAGGAGTGGAAAAACGCTTTCGAGCGAGCCTATAACCAGATCCAGCGTGATCCGCTGAAGAAACTGCTCGCCACTTACTTCGGTGGTCTGGAAGAGAACCTCGGTCTGGCCGCCAATCTGCCGGTCGATGGCCTGCACATCGATCTGGTGCGTGCTGCGGAACAGTATCCGACCATCCTTGATCGCCTGCCGGCCTACAAGGTGCTGTCGCTGGGTGTGGTCAACGGCCGCAACGTCTGGCGCTGCGACCTGGAACATGCGTTGGCAACTTTGCAGCACGCACATGAGCGCCTGGGTGATCGCCTGTGGGTCGCGCCATCGTGCTCGTTGCTGCACAGCCCAGTGGATCTGAACCGCGAAGACCAGCTCGATGCCGAGCTGAAAAGCTGGCTGGCGTTCGCCGTGCAGAAGTGCGAGGAAGTCGCCGTGCTGGCGCAGGCGGTCAGCGAGCCGGAAGCGCCGAAAGTGCTGCGCGCCTTGGCCCAAAGTCGCTCGGTACAGACCAGCCGCGCCGCCTCGCCTCGTATTCACAAACCGGCAGTGCAGGCCCGTGTGGCGGCCATTACTGCACAGGATAGCCAGCGCCAATCGCCATTTACCCAGCGCATCGCCCAACAGCGCGCCGGTCTCGATCTGCCGCTGTTTCCGACCACCACTATCGGATCGTTTCCGCAAACTGCGTCGATCCGCCTGGCGCGTCAGTCGTTCAAGCAGGGCAAACTGAGCGAAGCCGAATACACCGAAGCGATGTACAGCGAAATCCGCCACGCCGTGCAAATCCAGGAACAGTTGGGCCTCGACGTACTGGTGCACGGTGAAGCCGAGCGCAACGACATGGTCGAGTACTTCGCCGAGCAGTTGGATGGCTACGTGTTCACCCGTTTCGGCTGGGTGCAGAGCTACGGTTCGCGCTGCGTGAAACCGGCGGTGATCTTCGGTGACTTGAGCCGCCCGCAAGCCATGACCGTGGAGTGGATTCGCTACGCCCAGGGCCTGACCGACAAGGTTATGAAAGGCATGCTGACCGGCCCGGTGACCATGCTGATGTGGTCGTTCCCCCGCGAAGACGTGTCCCGTGAAGTGCAGGCGCGGCAACTGGCGCTGGCGATCCGTGATGAAGTGGTGGACCTGGAAGCCGCCGGGATCAAAATCGTGCAGATCGACGAAGCCGCCTTCCGCGAAGGCCTGCCGCTGCGCCGCGCGCAATGGCAGCACTATCTGGATTGGGCCGCCGAAGTGTTCCGCCTGTGCGCCTCCGGTGTACGCGACGAAACGCAGATCCACACGCACATGTGCTACAGCGAATTCAATGATGTGATCGAGTCCATCGCCGCCATGGACGCCGACGTGATCACCATCGAAACCTCGCGCTCGGACATGGAACTGCTGGAGGCGTTCGAGGCCTTCGATTACCCGAACGAGATCGGCCCAGGCGTCTACGACATTCACTCGCCGCGGGTGCCGGATGCTTCGGAGATGGCCAACCTGCTACGCAAGGCAGCCCAGCGGATTCCGGCGGAGCGGTTGTGGGTCAATCCCGATTGCGGCTTGAAAACCCGTGGCTGGCCGGAGACTGAAGCGGCGCTGGTGCACATGGTTGCCGCCGCCCGCCAGCTCCGCAAAGAACTGGCCTGAGAGGACAACCACCAAAACCTGTGGGAGCGGGCTTGCTCGCGAAAGCGGAGTGTCAGCTAAATAATTTTCGACTGACACTCCGCCTTCGCG
>NZ_JASCPO010000320.1:0-5335 GCF_029960145.1 Pseudomonas sp. PS01299
GGGCTTGCTCGCGAAGGCGTCCGGTCAGTCAGCATCATTATTGAATGAACCACCGCATTCGCGAGCAAGCCCGCTCCCACAAGGGGGAAATGGGCCGACTCTGGATTTTGCGGAGGTCAGCCTGACGCTCGGTCGCACGACAATTCTCGACAACGTCACCTTCCAGGTGCAACCCGGCCACGTGCACGCCCTGGTCGGCCCCAACGGCGGCGGCAAGAGTTCGCTGATCAAGACCTTGCTCGGGCAAATGCCGCATCAAGGCCAGTTGAGCCTGCACTGGCCCGGCCAACCCGGCACCATCGGCTACGTGCCGCAGGCGCTGGAGTTCGATCGCGGCCTGCCAATCACCGTCGACGATTTCATGGCCGCCATGTGCCAGCGCCGCCCGGCGTTTCTCGGCCTGAGCAAGCACTACGCCAAGGCCATCGGCGAGGCGCTGGAACGGGTCGGCATGCAGGACAAACGCAAGCGGCGCATGGGCGCGTTGTCCGGTGGCGAACGGCAGCGCGTGTTGCTCGCTCAAGGCTTGATCCCGGCTCCGCAATTGCTGGTGCTGGATGAGCCGATGTCGGCCCTCGACGAAGCCGGGATCCAGGTGTTCGAACGCCTGCTCGGCGACTGGCGCGCCGCTGGCATCACCGTGCTGTGGATCGAGCACGATCTGGAAGCGGTCAAGCGTCTGGCCGACCGGGTCACCGGTCTCAACCGCCGCGTGCTGTTCGACGCTACGCCGCAACAGGCACTGACCCCGGAACGCCTGTTGAGTCTGTTTTCCACCCATCCACGGAGCGCGGTCTGATGAGTTACGAAGCCTTTCGTCTGATGGTTCAGGGCTGGGCGTCGTCCGGTTACCTGCCGGAAGCGCTGGCCTACGGCTTTGTGGTCAACGCATTGCTCGCCGGCCTGTTGATCGGTCCGGTGCTCGGTGGCCTCGGCACGCTGGTGGTGGTCAAGCGCTTTGCGTTTTTCTCCGAAGCGGTCGGGCACGCGGCGCTGACCGGCGTGGCCATCGGCATTCTGCTCGGCGAACCCTACACCGGGCCGTACGGCAGCCTGTTCGGTTACTGCCTGTTGTTCGGCATCCTGCTCAACTACCTGCGCAACCGCACCGGCCTGGCGCCCGACACCCTGATCGGCGTGTTTCTCTCGGTGTCGCTGGCGCTTGGCGCGAGCCTGCTGTTGATTCTGGCCGGCAAGATCAACGTGCACATTCTGGAGAACGTGCTGTTCGGTTCGGTGCTCACCGTCAACGGCAACGATCTGCTGGTGCTGGCCATCGTCGGTTCGCTGGTCATGGCGCTGGCGCTGCCGTTGTACAACCGGATCATGCTCGCCAGTTTCAACCCGCAACTGGCGGCGGTGCGCGGCGTCGCGGTGAAGACTCTGGATTACCTGTTCGTGATTCTGGTGACGCTGATCACCGTCGCGGCGGTGAAGGTCATCGGCGCGATTCTGGTCGGCGCATTGCTGGTGATTCCGGCGGCGGCAGCGCGCTTGCTCAGCCAGTCGCTCAAGGGCTTCTTCTGGTGCTCGGTGCTGATTGCTACCGTCAGCACGCTGTGCGGGATCCTCGCGCCGATCGTCTTCGATCTGCCGATCCCGTCCGGCGCCGCGATCATTCTGGTCGCCGGCATCGCCTTCGCCCTCGCCGCCATCGCGCGCGGGGTTGTCCCGAGTCTGAAAGGGAACCTTGGATAAATGATATTCTCACTGCGAAAACTGACCCTGGCCATGGCCCTGTGCGGCGTGGTCGGCAGCCCGTTGCTGGCGGCTGAAAACACCAAACCATTGCGCGTACTGGCCTCGCTGCCCATCACCTACGGCCTCGGCGAAGTGCTGCTCAAAGGCACCGACATCAGCCTGGAGCGCGCGGCCCCGGCGAATCTGCCGGGCAGCCGTCAGACCGCATACTTCACCGGTCGCGGCGCTCCGGCGCTGGGCAAACTGGCGAGCAATGCCGACGCGGTGATCGGCGTGCGCTCGCTGTGGGCCGATGATCCGCTGTACCCGATCGCGCGGCGCAGCAACATTCGCATTGTCGAAGTCGACGCGGCGCGCCCGGTTGATGGCGCCCTGCCGGGGATCGCCGTGCAACCGGGGCTGAAGGTCGATGGCTTGAACAGTCAGCCATGGCTGGCGAGCAACAACATGGGACGGATGGCCGACGTGATCGCGGCGGATCTGGTGCGTCTGGCGCCGTCCGCCAAGCCGAAGATCGAGGCTAATCTGGCGGCACTGAAACAGCGCCTGCTCAAGCTCAGCGCCGACAGCGAAGCGCGCCTGGCCGAGGCTGAAAACCTGAGCGTGATGAGCCTCAGCGATCACTTCGGTTACCTGATCGGCAGCCTGAATCTGGAGCTGATCGGCCAGGACGCGCGAGCAGATGCCGAGTGGACAGCCGAAGATCTGAAGAAGCTCACGGCGACGCTGAAGGACAACGACGTGGCGATGGTGCTGCATCATCGTCAGCCGTCGGAAGCGGTGAAAGCGGCGATTGCCGAGTCGGGGAGTCATTTGCTGGTGTTGAGCACCGATGCCGAAGATCCGGTGGCGGAGCTGGAAGGCAATGTCGATTTGCTGCTCAAGGAGTTGAGTGGGGCGTAGTTTCAGTTACACCGCGTTATCGTTCTTCGCGAGCAAGCCCGCTCCCACAGGGGGGGTTGTGTGCAGCGCAGATCCAATGTGGGAGCGGGCTTGCTCGCGAAGAGGCCCGCCAGAACAACACCATTGCGAGCAATGAAAAAACCCGCTGCCTGTCACCAGTCCAGCGGGTTTGTTTTTGCCTGGCAGATTATTGAGCGGCCGCCTGCCCTTCCATCTTCTGTCGCAGGCTCAGCGGACGCATGTCGGTCCAGACTTCTTCAATGTAGGCCAGGCATTCCTTCTTCAGGCCGCTCTTGCCCACGGTGCGCCAGCCCTCCGGCACGGCTTTGTAATCCGGCCAGATCGAGTATTGCTCTTCGTGGTTGACCACGACCTGAAAGAGGATGTCCTCGCGGTCGAATACTGACGTCATGCTGGTTCTCCATCGTTGTAAGGGTGGGCTGCACCGGGGGTGCAGCCGGGTATGTAGTAAGAACGTTCGGCGCTGCGAAAAATTTACTCGGCGGCGGCGGTGGCGGCGGCCAAGGCCCGGCCGAAGATCTCGGCGACGCGGTCGATTTCGGCGGCGGTGATCACCAACGGCGGCAGGAAGCGCACCACCGCGCCATGCCGGCCGCCCAGTTCGAGAATCAGCCCACGCTTGAGGCATTCGCGCTGCACCAGCGGTGCCAGACGCGCGAACGCGGGTGGGTGACCGAGCGCATCCGGCGCGCCGTTCGGGTCAACCAGCTCAACGCCCAGCATCAAGCCACGACCACGAATATCGCCCAGTTGCGGGAAGTCGCGTTGCAGGATCCGCAGATGTTCGCTCAGACGCTCGCCCATGGCGGCGGCGTGTTCGCAGACCTTGTGCTCAAGCAGATAACGCATCACCGCGGAACCGGCGGCCATCGCCATCTGATTGCCACGGAACGTGCCCGCATGGGCACCCGGTTGCCAGGTGTCGAGCCAGTCGCGATAGACCACCACCGCCAGCGGCAGGCTGCCGCCGATGGCTTTGGACAACACCACCACGTCAGGGACAATACCGGCATGTTCGAAGGCAAACATTTTGCCGGTGCGGGCGAATCCGCTCTGGATCTCGTCGACGATCAGCGCCACACCGGCCTTCTCGGTGATCCGACGCAAGCCGCGCAGCCACTCGATATCGGCCGGGATCACCCCGCCCTCGCCCTGCACCGCTTCGACGATCACCGCTGCCGGCAACTGCACGCCGGCTTCAGGATCGTTGAGCAGGTTTTCCAGATAACTCAGGTTGGCTTTGACCCCGGCCGCGCCGCCGAGACCGAACGGGCAACGGTAGTCGTAAGGGAACGGCATGAATTGCACGCCGTTGCTGAGCAAGGCGCCCAGCGGCTTTTTCGGCCCCAGACTGCCCATCAGGCTCAATGCGCCCTGGCTCATGCCGTGATAACCGCCGGAGAACGACAACACCGTGCTGCGCCCGGTGGCGGTGCGCACCAGTTTCAACGCCGCTTCCACCGCATCGGTACCGGTCGGGCCGCAGAACTGGATTTTCGCTTCGGCCGCCAGTGCTGGCGGCAGCAAACCGAACAGGTCCTGGACGAACTGATCTTTCACTGGCGTGGTCAGGTCGAGGGTGTGCAGCGGCAGCTCATCGGCCAGCACTTGCTGGATCGCCTCGATTACCACCGGGTGGTTGTGCCCCAAGGCCAGAGTCCCGGCACCGGCCAGGCAATCGATGAAGGTCCGGCCTTCGACATCTTCGACGTACAGGCCCTTGGCGCGCTTGAGTGCCAGCGGAATGCGTCGCGGATAGCTGCGGGCATTGGATTCCTGCTGGCTCTGCCGGGCCAGTAGTGGTGATTCGTTGAACTGATACAGGGTTTCCGCCGTCGCGGAGCTGATCCGGGCCGACGACTCTTCGATAAGGCTGGTGGCGACTGACATCTCTCGACCCCTCAATACGCTATGGATAGTGACCAAAACAGCACACTGCACAGGTGCGCGTTCCGGTCGCGGGGCGCACATGCAGGTTTTCCTGTTCTGGAAACGCTTAAGCGGGGCGAGGATTTAGACCCTTGATCGAGATGTCAGTCGGACAATGGCAACAGCTTGTGCAGCGTAACGCGGTGCAAGCCCTGATCGCTGGCGCGTGGCACTGCATCGCAGTAGCCCAGATGCCGATAAAAAGCCGCGCCGCTACGTGTGCTGGCGATGCGCGCCTGCGGCACACCACGAATCCGCAGCCAGCCTTCAAGGTCGGTCATCAGGGCGCGCCCTGCGCCACGGCGAAACCATTCCGGCTGCACATGACAAAAGCCTATCTCACCGCTGGCCGTGGCCATGCCGACACCCACCGGTTTGTCCTGCAACAAGGCGATATTCAGGTAGCAATGCGCGTCGGCAAGGTGCGCGCTGATGACGTCGGCAGATTGTCGGCCGATCCAGCGGCTGACCAGTTGCGGATCGTTGCGGTGTTCGAGCGCACAACCGACGCGAATCGATCGCTCGATGATGCGACTGATGATGCCGGCGTCGGCAGGTTTCGCCGGGCAGATGCAGATCGATGCTTCCATGGCGCGTTCCCTCAATCCATTGAGTCAGAGCAGCCCCGACCTTAACGCCGAGGCCGGCGAATCACCAACGCAGAGACGTTACATTTGATGTGCCACACCACGGATCCCCTAATGTGGGAGCGGGCTTGCTCGCGAAGGCGGCGTGCCAGTCAGCAACCTGTCGACTGACCGGACGCCTTCGCGAGCAAGCC
>NZ_JASCPO010000321.1:0-5281 GCF_029960145.1 Pseudomonas sp. PS01299
GGCTTGCTCGCGAAGGCGTCGTGTCAGGCAATTGATGTATCGACTGACTCACCGCATTCGCGAGCAAGCCCGCTCCCACAGGTTTCTGATTTCAATCTGAAATCAACACTTGACCACTCGACTAGATGATAAGCATTATCATTCGCTCGAAATGGATCAGGTTTCCCCGTGAGTCAATCGCGCTTCAATCATGTCTTTCTCTCTCAGCGCACGTCCCTGCTGCGCACGATCGAGCGCATGGTCAACAACCACAGCACCGCCGAAGACCTGTTGCAGGAAACCTACCTGCGCGTGACGCGGGCGTTGAGCGAGCGCGCCATCGATCACCTTGAACCCTTCGTGTTCCAGACCGCGCGCAATCTGGCGCTGGATCACCTGCGTGCGCGCAAGATCCATTCGCGCACCATGGTCGATGACGTGCCACAGGACGTGGTGCACAGCGTCGCCGCCCCCGCCAGCAGCGCCGAAGACGCCGCCCACGCCGAACAATTGCTGGAGCGCCTGAACGTGAGCCTCAGTCAACTCAGCCCCCGCCAGCAGCAGATTTTCATCCTCAGCCGCCTGCACGGGCACAGCTACCAGGAAATCGCCGACGAGTTGAATGTGTCCCTCAGCACCGTGCAGAAGGAACTCAAGCTGATCATGTCGATCTGCATCGGTGTCGCCGAGCGCTTGAATGGCGACTGAGGCCAAAGGCGTTTGCTGTCATCCACAGGATCGACTGCACTGATCATTGGGCTTTGTTACCCTTGGCCGACTTTTACGCTTCACTTAAAAAACAGCCGTGCACAGACACTGCCGAGGAAACACCGTGACGGACACCCACCGCTCGCCTTCGCCCGCAACGGCGCAGGACGCCGCCCGTGCAATGGACCAGGCTCTGGACTGGCTCATCGTGCTCGGCAGTGCGGACGAAGAGCAGACCCGGCAATTTCACGCATGGCTGGCGGCCGATCCGTTGAATGCAGAGGCGTTCGCCAAGGCGCAGGCAGTCTGGGACGGGCCGCAAGTCGCCCAGTGCGCGCAAAGCCTCGCGGCCAAACCGGCGAAAGTCACCGTCCTCCAGCGATTGCGTCCGCACTGGAAACCGTTGGCCACCGCTGCGGTGCTGATTCTGGGCCTGTTCAGTTTCAGCAATCTGCCGATGCGCATTCAGGCCGATCACCTGACCGTGGTTGGCGAGCGTCAGCGCCTGCAGCTGGAGGATGGCTCCAAGGTGCTGCTCAATACCAACTCGGCATTCTCCAGCACCATCAACGAGCGCCAGCGCGTGGCGCGGCTGTATCAGGGCGAAGCGTTTTTCGAAGTGGCTGCCAACCGTGGCCAGCCGCTGCAAATCGATGCCGGCCCGGTGCAGGCCAGCGTGCGCGACACCGCGTTCGCCGTGCGATATCTGGACGGCGTCGCGCAGGTCAATGTGCAACGCGGTGATGTCGATCTGCGCGCCACGCACAACGACGCACGAGTGCGTTTGAGCGCCGGCGAAAGCATTCGCATCGGCCCCAACGGTTTCGATCGTCCGGCCAAGCTCGATGCCGCCACCGATCTGGCCTGGGTTCAGGGCCGACTGGTGTTCGAGAACTGCCCGTTGAATCAGGTACTGGCCGAATTGCGCCGCTACTACCCGGGCTGGATCATCAACACCAACGAGCAGTTGGCCGACGTCAACGTCACCGGCAACTACCGCCTCGACCAGCCGCTGGACGTGGTGCGTTCCCTCGCCCACATCACCTCGGCGCGCCTGCAGGAATTCCCCGCGCTGGTGATCCTGAACTAAATGAGAATTATTTTTACTCGATAGCCAAAGCCCGTTCGTCTCGTTATAGCCAATGCAATTGATTCGCATCTTCGGAGACGGATCAGCACCTATAAAGATTCGTGCGACACGGAGCGCTATCGATGTCCTCTCGCCTTACCCGCCAGACTGCTTCCCCTTCCCGCGTATTGTCGCTGCTGACGGCCGCCATCCTCATGGCCGGCACCGCACCGCTGATGGCTGCCACCGAACAACCGGCGCGCAACATGGGTGATTATTCGTTCTCGATCGGCCAGCAACCGCTGGTGTCGGCGCTCAATGCCTTTACCAGCGTCACTGGTTGGCAGGTCGGCTTGCCGGCGGAACTGGGTCAGGGTGTTTCGTCGCCGGGCGTGCGCGGTTCGCTGCCGCCGGAAAAAGCCCTGGAGCGCCTGTTGGTGGGGACCAACCTGAGCTTCCGCAAGCTGAGCAACAATAACGTGGTGCTGGAGAAGCGCAGCTCCAGCGGTGCACTCAATCTGGATCAGGTGACCATCAGCGCCACCCGCCAAGAGCAGTCGGTCAACAGCGTGCCGGCCACCGTCACCGTGCAGACCCGTCAGGACCTGGATCGCAACAACGTCAACACCATCAAGGATCTGGTGCGCTACGAGCCGGGCGTGTCCGTCGGCGGCGCCGGCCAGCGTGGCGGTATCAGCGGCTACAACATTCGCGGCATCGACGGCGACCGCATCCTGACGCAGGTCGACGGCGTCGAAGTGCCGGACGGTTTCTTCAACGGCCCCTACGCCAAGACCCAGCGCAATTACGTCGACCCGGAAATCGTCAAACGCGTGGAAATCCTCCGGGGTCCGGCCTCGGTGCTGTACGGCAGCAACGCCATTGGCGGCGCCGTCAGCTACTACACCCTCGACCCGGACGACATCATCAAGCCCGGCAAAGACGTCGGCGCTCGCTTCAAAACCGGTTACAGCTCCGCCGATGAGAGCTGGCTGAAATCCGCCACCGTCGCCGGGCGTGCCGAGCAGTTCGACGGCTTGCTGCACTTCAGCCAGCGCGACGGTCACGAAACCGACTCCTACGGCAGCAACAACGGCACTGGCCTGGCGCGCACCGCTGCCAACCCGGAAGACGTCAAGGCCACCAACGTACTGGCGAAGATCGGCTGGAACTACAACGAAGGTTCGCGCCTGGGGCTGACCTACGAGAAGTACAAGGACGATCGCGACACCGATCAGAAAAGTGCCTACGGCGGCCCGTACTTCAACGGCGCGCCGACCATCCCCAACAGCATGCTGCCCGGCGGCATGTACCAGTGGCGCACCGGCAATGACACCATCACCCGCGAGCGTTTCGGCCTCGAGCACAGCTTCGCCCTCGACAGCCTGCTGGCCGATAACGTGAAGTGGAGCCTCAACCACCAGATCGCCAAGACCGACCAGAGCACCGAAGAGTTCTACTACCCGATGACCCGTAAAGTGCTGCGCACACGCGACACGATCTACGAGGAAAAACAGTGGGTATTCGATGCGCAACTGGACAAGGCCTTCGCCATCGGTGACACCGATCACGTGCTGACCTACGGCACCACGATCAAGCAACAGAAGGTCACCGGCTCGCGCAGCGGCGACGGCAAGTGCCTCGCGGTCGGCCGTGGCTGCACCGCCATCGGCACCACCAGCGCGGCGGACGTGCTGAAAAAATCCAGCGACTTCCCGGACCCGACCATCAACACCTACAGCCTGTTCGCTCAGGATCAGATCAGCTGGAACCAGTGGACCTTCCTGCCGGGCCTGCGCTACGACCACACCCAGCTCAAGCCGCGCATTACTCAGGAATTCCTCAACACCGTGGCGGCCGATGGCAACGGCACGGTCAGCGACGCGAACAAGAGCTGGCACAAAGTCTCGCCCAAATTCGGCCTGACCTATGCCCTGACCGACAATTACACCTGGTACGGCCAGTACGCCGAAGGCTTCCGCACACCGACCGCGAAAGCGTTGTACGGGCGCTTCGAAAACAGCACCACCGGCTACAACGTGGCGCCGAACCCGAACTTGGAACCGGAAAAAAGCAAAAGCTATGAAACCGGCCTGCGCGGCAACTTCGAACAAGGCTCGTTCGACGTGGCGGTGTTCTATAACAAGTACCGCGATTTCATCAACGAAGACGCGGTCACTCCCGGTTACGACGAGCTGACCTTCCAGTCGAGCAACATCAAGCACGCGACCATCAAGGGCGCCGAAGTCAAAGGTCGCCTGAACCTCGATGCGTTCGGCGCGCCGCAGGGCCTCTACACCCAAGGCTCGATCGCCTATGCCTACGGTCGCAACAACGACAACGGCGAGCCACTCAACAGCGTCAATCCGCTGACTGGCGTATTCGGTCTGGGTTACGACCAGGACAATTACGGCGGCCTGCTGAGCTGGACCGTGGTGAAGAAAAAGGATCGCGTCGACGACAGCAACTTCAAGTCGCCGGATGGCGTCAGCAGCCAGTTCAAGACCCCTGGCTTCGGCATTCTCGATCTGGCCGGCTATTACAAAGTCACCGACGACGTCACCGTCAGCGGCGGCATCTACAACCTGACCGACAAGAAGTATTGGCTGTGGGATGACGTGCGCGGTTACGACAGCGTCGGCGAAGCCTCGGTGACGCAACCGGCCAACCTCGATCGGCTGACCCAACCGGGCCGCAACTTCGCGATCAATCTGGTCTGGGACATCTGATCCGGACGGCCCTGCGACGCGCATTGTTCAGCGCGTCGCAGGGCTTTTTTTTACGGTTTGGCACCTGCCCGTTCGTCTCGTTATCAAGCGCCTCTTTTATCAAGGACACCCCATGACCACATCGGAAAAAGCCCTGCGTTCACAACGCCTGAACCAGATCACCCACGAGCCGCACAGCAAGCTCGACGCCCTGGTCAAGGCCCACGCGCCGTTCGAAACCCGCGCCAACTTCGCGCGTTTCGTGGTCGCGCAGTACCTGTTCCAGTCGGAACTGGTCGATCTCTATAACAATGCCGAACTGACTGCCATCGTCCCGGATCTGCCGGCCCGTTGCCGCGCGGATGCGGCCAAGGCTGACCTGGCGGATCTCGACACCGACATCCCGCCACCGGTGGCCGGTGCGCTGAAAAACCCGAGCAAGGCCCGTGCCCTCGGCTGGATCTTTGTTTCCGAAGGTTCGAAGCTCGGCGCTGCGTTCCTGATCAAACGTGCGGTGGCGCTGGAGCTGAGCGAAACCTTTGGTGCCCGTCACCTGGGTGAACCGGAAGGCGGCCGTGCCGAAGGCTGGAAAAGCTTCGTGCGCACCCTCGATTCCCTGCCGCTCACCGCCGAAGAGGAAGCCGAAGTCGAGCAAGGCGCAATCGACGCATTCAACCGCTTCACCGTGCTGCTGGAACAGGCTTACACCACAGAAGCCGAACCGGCCTGACCCAACACAAATCCCTACTGTGGGAGCGGGCTTGCTCGCGAAAGCGCTGTGTCAGCCACCTCATATGTCACTGACACACCGCTTTCG
>NZ_JASCPO010000322.1:0-5272 GCF_029960145.1 Pseudomonas sp. PS01299
CGCGAAGGCGGCGTGTCAGTCGATAAGGATGTTGCTGACACATCGCCTTCGCGAGCAAGCCCGCTCCCACAGGGGATTCGTGCTGAATTCGCATCCTGCGTTAAGATGCCGGTCACTCGAAAACAACAAGGTCTGCCTCGCTCCATGTCGGAAAAAGACACCATTGCCGTTCAACTGGTGCGTGAAGCGCTGCTGCAAAGTTGTGCCCCGGGCGCGGCCACGGATGAAGTCTTGAACAAGGTCGGGATTGCTCCGGCGCTGCTGCATAGCGAGCAAGGCCGGGTGCCGGCCTCGCAATACGCGAAACTCTGGCGCTTGCTGGCCCGGCGTGGCGATGACGAGTTCTTCGGCATGGATCCACGCAAGCTCAAGTCCGGCAGCCTTGAGTTCCTTTGCCGCAGCGCCATGGCGCAACCGACCCTGGCCGTCGGCCTGAGCATGGGCCTGAATTTCCTCTCCTTGATGCTGGAAAAAATGCCCGCGCAATTGGCGCATCAGCAGAGCCTGGCGGAAATCGTCCTGCTCGAAGACGATCCCGAGCCGCGCCGGGCGTTTACCTATTTCACCTACTGGATGATCGTCCACGGCGTGGCCTGTTGGCTGGCGGGGCGGCGTATTCCGATTCTGGCGATCGAACTGCGCTGCGCCGAGCCGGATTTCTGCGACGACTACCGGGTAATGTTCTCGGAAAACCTGCGCTTCGACCGTCCGCGCACGCGGATGATCTTCGCTGCTGACTGCCTCGATCTGCCGATCAAGCGTACGGCCGAAGAACTGAAACGCTTTCTGGCCCATGCGCCGGCGAACATTCTGGTGAAATACCGCGACCCGGAAAGCCTGGCCAGCCGGATCAAACAGGACCTGCGGCAGCTATCCGCCGAACAGTGGCCGGAGACCGAGGCGCTGGCGCAACAGCTGTGCGTGTCCGCCTCGACCCTGCGCCGGCGACTGTCCGAGGAGGGGCAGACCTATCAGGGGCTCAAGGACAGCGTGCGCAAGGAACTGGCAATTACCTGGCTGGCCGAACCGTCGATCAGCTTCGTCGAAATCGCGACGCGGCTGGGGTTTGCCGATGCGAGTTCGTTCTACAAGGCGTTTCGCAAGTGGTCGGGGTCGAACCCGGGGCATTACCGCACTCTGATCCTCAACGAAGCCGTCTGATCCGGATTGTCAGTCGCCTGATCGGGCCTCTTCGGGAGCAAGCCCCCTCCCACATTTGAAATGCATTCTTCCTGTGATTGCAGCCTTCCTGGTTTTCACAGGTGGAGCATTCTTTGAAATGCAATCTTCTGTGATTGCAGCTTTCACAGTGATCCCCCCTTTGCAATGCAATTCCCTTGTGGGAGGGGGCTTGCTCCCGAAGGCGCCAGTCCAGGCGGCACATCTCTGGAATCTTGGCCAAACCAATCAGCCAGATTGACAGCTTTGACCATTGCCGCCTCCGCGCCGCAGCGCGACTATCCCTGTGTTGTTTACGGTTCCCAGCCTAATAAAAACACCGAGGGATTCTGGCAATGCGCGATTACTTTTCTGCCACCGAACAGTTCAACTATCAGCACACCGTGGACGCTGCGCTCAGTGGCACGCTGGAGGCGCTCAACGCCTGCGTCGAATGTTGCGACCGCCACGCCTTGCCGGGGCGCATTGCGTTGTTCTGGGAGGGCCGCGATGGTGCGAGTGCCACGTACACCTTCAGCGAGCTGCAAGACCAAGCCGCGCGTTTCGCCAATTTCCTTCTCGAACAAGGCGTGCAGAAGGGCGATAAGGTCGCCGGTCTGCTGCCACGCAACATCGAATTGCTCATCACCGTGTTCGCCACCTGGCGCATCGGCGCGGTGTATCAGCCGCTGTTCACCGCGTTCGGCCCCAAGGCCATTGAGCATCGCCTGAACAGTTCCGGCGCCAAAGTGGTGGTCACCGACGCGGTCAACCGGCCGAAACTCGCTGAAGTCAGCGATTGCCCGACCATCGTCACCGTCGGCGGCGCCAAGGGCCAGGGCATCGTCCGTGGCGATTTCAGTTTCTGGGCCGAACTGGCCAACTATTCCAATCTCTGCGAGCCGGTGCTGCTGAGCGGCGAAGACCCGTTCCTGCTGATGTTCACCTCGGGCACCACCGGCCCGTCGAAAGCACTGTCGGTGCCGCTCAAGGCCATCGTCGCGTTCCAGAGCTACACCCGCGACGCGGTGGATCTGCGTCCCGAAGATTCGTTCTGGAACGTCGCCGATCCGGGCTGGGCCTACGGCATCTATTTCGGCGTCACCGGCCCTATGTCGATGGGGCACCCGATCACCTTTTACGATGGCCCGTTCACCCTCGAAAGCACCTGCCGGGTGATCAACAAATACGCCATCACCAACCTCACCGGTTCGCCGACCGCGTATCGTCTGTTGATTGCCGGCGGCAACGAGTTCGCCAAGTCGATCAAGGGCAAGCTGCGCATCGTCAGCAGCGCTGGCGAGCCGCTGAACCCGGAAGTGATCCGCTGGTTCGCCGACAACCTCGGCGTAGTCATTCACGACCATTACGGCCAGACCGAACTGGGCATGGTCCTGTGCAACCACCACGGTCTGCAGCACCCGATCCACCTCGGCGCCGCCGGTTTCGCCTCGCCGGGCCATCGCATCGTGGTGCTCGACGAGCACTACAACGAACTCGGCGTCGGCCAGCCGGGCATCCTCGCCATCGACCGCACCCAGTCGCCGATGTGCTGGTTCGGCGGCTACGAGGGCGTGCCGACCAAAGCCTTCGTCGGCGATTACTACCTCAGCGGCGACACGGTGGAATGGAACCCGGACGGCAGCATCAGCTTCGTCGGGCGCAGTGATGACGTGATCACCACTTCCGGCTACCGCGTCGGCCCGTTCGACGTCGAAAGCGCGCTGATCGAACACCCGGCGGTGGTCGAAGCCGCCGTGGTCGGCAAGCCGGATCCGGAGCGCACCGAACTGGTCAAGGCCTTCGTCGTACTCAACCCGCAATACCGCGCCGAACCGGCGCTGGCCGAAGAGCTGCGGCAACACGTGCGCAAACGTCTGGCCGCGCATTCGTACCCGCGTGAAATCGAATTTGTCAGCGAATTGCCGAAAACCCCAAGCGGCAAATTGCAGCGCTTTATCTTGCGCAACCAGGAAATCGCCAAGGCTCAAGAGGCTGCGGCGCACAACGTTTCAGCTTGAATCAGGAAGTCAGTCATGCAGATCGAGAACAAGGTTTTTATCGTCACCGGCGGCGCCTCCGGCCTGGGTGCGGCCAGCGCTGAGTTGCTGGTCAACGCCGGCGCCAAAGTGATGCTGGTGGACATGAACGCCGAAGCCGTTGCCGCTCAGGCCCAGCGCCTCGGCGCGCAAAGCGTCGTCGCCGACATCAGCAATGAAGCCGCTGCCGAAGCCGCCGTGCAGGGCACGCTCAAAGCCTTTGGCAGCCTCAACGGTCTGGTCAACTGCGCCGGTATCGTCCGTGGCGAAAAGATCCTCGGCAAGAACGGCCCGCATGCTCTGGCCAGTTTTGCCCAAGTGATCAACGTCAACCTGATCGGCAGCTTCAACATGTTGCGACTGGCGGCTGCGGCCATCGCCGAGAGCGAAGCCAATGCCGATGGCGAGCGCGGGGTAATCATCAACACCGCCTCGGTCGCTGCGTTCGACGGCCAGATCGGTCAGGCCGCGTATTCCGCCTCCAAAGGCGCGATCGCCAGCCTGACCCTGCCGGCCGCCCGCGAACTGGCACGCTTCGGCATCCGCGTGATGACCATCGCCCCGGGCATTTTCGAAACCCCGATGATGGCCGGCATGACCCCGGAAGTGCGCGAGTCGCTGGCCGCCGGCGTACCGTTCCCGCCGCGTCTTGGCAAACCTGCCGAGTACGCCGCGCTGGTTCGGCATATCATCGAAAACAGCATGCTCAATGGTGAGGTGATCCGTCTCGACGGCGCCTTGCGCATGGCCGCCAAGTAAGGAGGATTTGTCATGACTATTGCCAACGATCCGATTGTTATCGTCAGCGCCGTCCGCACCCCGATGGGCGGTTTTCAGGGCGAACTGAAAAGCCTCACCGCGCCGCAACTCGGTGCTGCCGCGATCAAGGCAGCGGTTGAACGCGCAGGCGTTGCCAGCGACGCGGTTGATGAAGTGTTGTTCGGTTGCGTATTGCCGGCCGGCCTCGGTCAGGCGCCGGCGCGGCAGGCGGCACTGGGTGCCGGGCTGGATAAATCGACGCGCTGCACCACCGTCAACAAAATGTGCGGCTCGGGCATGGAAACCACCATTCTCGCCCACGACATGCTGCTGGCCGGCAGCGCCGATGTGGTGATCGCCGGTGGCATGGAAAGCATGTCCAACTCGCCATACTTGCTCGACCGTGCTCGCGCCGGTTACCGCATGGGCCATGGCCGGGTGCTCGATTCGATGTTCCTCGATGGCCTCGAAGACGCCTACGACAAGGGCCGTCTGATGGGCACCTT
This sequence comes from Pseudomonas sp. PS01299, assembly GCF_029960145.1. NCBI lineage: Bacteria > Pseudomonadati > Pseudomonadota > Gammaproteobacteria > Pseudomonadales > Pseudomonadaceae > Pseudomonas > Pseudomonas sp. PS01299. The sequence goes on from NZ_JASCPO010000322.1 coordinate 4,463, forward strand.
TGCCGAAGACTGCGCCGAAACCAACGACTTCAGCCGCGAAGCCCAGGATGCGTTTGCCATCGCTTCGACCACCCGTGCCCAACAGGCGATCAACGACGGCAGCTTCAAAGCCGAGATCGTGCCGCTGACCGTGACCGTCGGCAAAGAGCAGGTGCTGATCAGCAACGACGAGCAGCCGCCGAAAGCCAAACTGGACAAGGTTGCCTCGCTTAAACCGGCATTCCGCGACGGCGGCACGGTAACCGCGGCCAACTCCAGCTCGATCTCCGATGGCGCGGCGGCGCTGGTGCTGATGCGCCAGTCGCAAGCGCAGAAACTCGGACTGAAACCGCTGGCGGTGATTCACGGTCATGCGGCGTTTGCCGACACGCCGGGCCTGTTCCCGGTGGCACCGATTGGCGCGATCAAGAAGCTGGTGAAGAAGACCGGTTGGGCGTTGAACGAGGTCGATCTGTTCGAAATCAACGAAGCGTTCGCCGTGGTGGCGATGGCGGCGATGACCCATCTGGAAGTTCCCCACGACAAACTCAACGTGCACGGCGGCGCCTGCGCGCTGGGCCATCCGATCGGTGCCTCGGGCGCGCGGATTCTGGTGACCTTGCTCTCAGCCCTGCGCCAGAAAAACCTGAAGCGCGGGATTGCGGCGATCTGCATCGGCGGCGGTGAAGCCACGGCAATGGCCGTGGAATGCATCTACTGAGGCCAACGCCCTTTCTCCCTGTGGGAGGGGGCTTGCTCCCGAAGGCGGTGTGTCATTCAGAAATTGTCTGACTGACACGGCCAATTCGGGGGCAAGCCCCCTCCCACAAA
>NZ_JASCPO010000323.1:0-5270 GCF_029960145.1 Pseudomonas sp. PS01299
GGGCTTGCTCGCGAAGGGCGTCAACGAAGACGCGTACAGCCTGATTAAACGCGGTGCTGCTACGGTCTTTCGCGAGCAAGCCCGCTCCCACAGTGTTGCCCCGAGCACCAGCCGCTGCCTCGCAGCGGCTTTTGTATTTTCTGAAATAACGAAGTGGAGAGCCGCATGGTTCCCGTAATCGCCCTGGTGGGCCGACCGAACGTCGGCAAATCCACCTTGTTCAACCGCCTGACCAGGACTCGCGACGCCATCGTCGGCGACTTGTCCGGTCTGACCCGTGATCGCCAGTACGGTGAGGCCAAGTGGCAAGGGCGTTCCTACATTCTGATCGACACCGGCGGTATCTCCGGCGACGAACACGGTATGGACGAAAAAATGGCCGAGCAGTCGCTGCTGGCCATTGAAGAAGCGGATGTTGTGCTGTTCCTGGTAGATGCCAAGGCCGGTTTCACCGCCGCCGACCAGATGATCGCCGAACACTTGCGCAAGCGTAACAAGCGTTCCCACGTGGTTGCCAACAAGGTCGACAACATCGACCCGGAAATGGCCCGCGCCGAATTCGCCCCGCTGGGCATGGGCCACGCGATCCCGATCGCCGGTGCTCACGGCCGTGGTATCACTCAGCTGCTGGAAGCGGCGCTGAGCGATTTCCCGCGTGATGATGACGAACCGGCGGAAGGCGAAGAAGAAGAGATCGTCGCCGAGGGTGAGGAAGCCAAGCGCATTCCTGGCCCGAGCGAAAAAGACGGGATCAAGATCGCCATCATCGGCCGTCCGAACGTCGGCAAGTCGACTCTGGTCAACCGCATGCTCGGTGAAGACCGGGTCATCGTCTACGACCAGCCAGGCACCACCCGCGACAGTATCTACATCCCGTTCGAGCGTAACGACGAGAAGTACACGCTGATCGACACCGCCGGTGTGCGCAAGCGCGGCAAGATCCACGAAGAAGTGGAAAAATTCTCCGTGGTCAAAACCCTGCAGGCGATCAAAGACGCCAACGTGGTGATCTTCGTGATGGACGCTCGCGAAGGTGTGGTCGATCACGACCTCAACCTGCTGGGCTTTGCCCTCGAAGCCGGTCGTGCGTTGGTGATCGCAATCAACAAATGGGACGGCATGACCCCGAGCGAGCGCGACTTTGTGAAGGTCGAGCTGCAACGTCGGCTGTTCTTCGTCGACTTCGCCGACATTCACTTCATCTCGGCGCTGCACGGTACTGGCGTGGGCAACCTCTACGCCTCGGTGCAGAACTCGTTCAAGTCTGCGGTTACCCGCTGGCCGACCAGCCGCCTGACGCAGATTCTCGAAGACGCGGTCAGCGAGCACCAGCCGCCGATGGTCAACAGCCGCCGGATCAAGCTGCGTTACGCTCACCTGGGTGGTGCGAACCCGCCGATCATCGTGATCCACGGTAACCAGATCGAGAAAGTGCCGAAGTCGTATGTGCGCTATCTGGAGAACACTTACCGCCGTGTGCTGAAGCTGGTCGGTACGCCGATCCGCATCGAGTTCAAAGGTGGCGAGAACCCGTACGAAGGCAACAAGAACACGCTGACCGACCGCCAGGTCAACAAGAAGCGTCGCTTGATGTCGCACAACAAGAAAGCCAGCAAGAAGCGTCGCGACAAGAAGTGATTCAGGTCTTCACCCGAAAGGCGCCGCTTGCGGCGCCTTTTTTATGGGCTGATGGTTGTCATTGAGCGCTCTTTGGCGTTACTACCCTGGTAGCGCAGCAGGAAGAAGTCCGCATACGGAGACAGGCCTTGCGATTTTCCCAGCACCAGAATTCGGCCAATGTCGTCCACCGCGAGATCGATGGCACGCTCAAGCATGTTTCCCATGCCGTCACTTACCCAGCCCTGGCCTTCGCCAAAGTTCGGGTCCAATTCAGCATTGTCCAGAAAACGCGCCAATAACGGGACAACGTTCAGGTTTTTCTCGGCGTAACCCACAACCAGCGTCGTATTGTCGGGTTGTTGCAAAGCCTTCAGCCACGCGCAACGATCGTGAATCTTCACCTCGCTTCTAAAGGTGTCGTCACTGCCGTCAGCCTCCAGGCGAGCGAGCAGCGCTTGATCGCCCCGTGACCCAGCGCACAACAAACGATCGCCGGGAAGTGCGACGATGCTGGTGATGTTCCAGTCGGGCTTTCGCAGTTCGCCCTCTCTTCCGAATGACGGATCAATCTCGCCGTCAGCCGTGAATCGGTAGATGACCGCATCACTGCTCTCTCCCGAAAGTTCTCCAAATACCAGAATACGGTCATCGTTCTGGATGATCAGGCCCTTCTTGCGAAAGTTGTGTCCAGGTGCTGGTTTGATCGTGAGATGTCCGTTGCCCCGGGCAAAGTTATTGTCCAGCTTTGCGTCTTGGGAGATTCTGGCCAGTACTGCGGTCGAGTTAAGTGCATGCGGTGTGACGAGGTCATGCCAGACATGCTCAAAGGCGAAGACAAAATGACCGGTTGATTGCCTGTCTATGCTGGTGGGTGAGGCGCCCACTGAACTGCTCGGGTCACAGGGTAACTTGTAGACATATCTTCCTCCCCTGCCGAATGGCTCGTCGTAACGGCCGTTCATGTTCAGTCTGGCAAAAGCGGGGACATCCGTTGGCCGGTCATTAGTAAAGACACCTGCTAGAACTACCTTCGACCCGGTTATGAAGATTCGTTGACAGGCAGAGGCCAGTCGAGCGTCATCGGGGTTGAAGCGGTCGGCCATATAACCGTTATTGAAAGGCAAGTAAGGCTCACCTTTCTGGTTGAGGCACGTTATGGCGAAATTTTGCTGCAAGTCATCGCCCGATGGCTGTTCCACGTCGCCGGCAATAAAGATCCTGCCCTCGCTGGCGAGTGTAAGACTATTGGCGTGATAGGCACTCCCGAAATTGAATTTGAGTTTTTTCTTGCCGCCTTTGCCAAACGTGGTATCCAGATTACCTGCCTTAATGATCATTCGTGTTGTCATCACTGCGATTCCTTGAGATAACGAGGTTGTGCCGTGGACCCAGTTAAAAGCTTGCTGCAACTTACCGCTACTGTCAGAAGTTACAGGGGAGGGCGTATTGCGCGACCACTCATCCGTTTTCCTCCGGCGCGAGTAGGTTCAAGGTGCCTTTTTGTGATTTCGTATTGCCGCGCATCGTAGGGAACGACTTTTTTTATCGTATTCGAATGGGCTATTCTCGGGCTCTCCCGCGCCGTCGTCAGAGCCGGGTGTAGAGCAGGGAACCCCTCGATGATCACCAGTAAGCTGCCGAATGTCGGCATCACTATTTTCACGCAGATGTCTCAGCTCGCGGCGCAGACCGGAGCGATCAACCTGTCCCAGGGTTTTCCTGATTTCGACGGCCCACAATCCCTGCGTGACGCGGTCGGTCGGCATATCGCCAGCGGCCGTAACCAGTATTCACCCATGACCGGTCTGCCGGCGCTGCGCGAGCAAATCGCGGCGAAAATCGCGCGCAGCTATGACGTGAAAGTCGATGCCGACAGCGAAGTGACCGTGACGCCGGGTGCGACCCAGGCGATCTTCTGTGCGATTCAGGCAGTTATCCACAGCGGTGACGAAGTCATCGTGTTCGACCCGTGCTACGACAGCTATGAACCGGCGACGCAGTTGGCGGGCGGCCGCTGCGTGCATGTGCAACTGAACCCGCACGATTTCTCCATCGATTTCGACAAGCTCGCCGCGGCCCTCAGCCCGCGCACGAAAATGATCGTCATCAACACGCCGCACAACCCGAGCGGTGCACTGATCAGCCGTGCCGAACTGGATCAACTGGCGGAGTTGATCCGTGGTCGCGACATCTATCTGATCAGCGACGAGGTGTACGAACACCTGGTGTTCGACGGTGTGCCGCATGTCAGCGTGTTGGCTCACGAAGAGCTGTACCAGCGCGCATTTGTGGTCAGCTCGTTCGGCAAGACCTACCACGTGACGGGCTGGAAAACCGGTTACGTGGTTGCACCGCCGGCGCTGACCGCCGAGCTGCGCAAGGTGCACCAGTACGTCAGTTTCTGCGGTGTCACCCCGCTGCAATACGCCCTGGCCGATTACATGGCCGAGCACCCGGAACACGTTGAAGAGCTGCCGGGTTTCTATCAGGCCAAGCGCGACCTGTTCTGCGATTTGCTGGCGCCGTCGCGCTTCACCTTCACCCGCGTCACCGGCACGTATTTCCAGTTGGTCGATTACTCGCAGATTCGTCCTGACTTGAACGACGTCGACATGGCGATCTGGATGACCCGTGAACACGGCGTGGCGAGCATTCCGGTGTCGGTGTTCTACCAGAATCCACCCGAAGGCCAGCGCCTGGTGCGCCTGTGCTTCGCCAAACGCGAGGAGACGCTGCGCGAAGCAGCGGCAAAACTATGCGTGATCTGAGTGCATTGCCCGATCTCAATCTGGCGCTGATCCAGACCAGCCTGGCCTGGCATGACCGTCAAGCCAACCTTGAGCACTTCGAGGTGCTGCTGGAGCAGGCCCGAGGCGCCGACCTGATCATCCTGCCGGAGATGTTCACCACCGGTTTCTCCATGGAGTCGGAAACCCTCGCCGAAGCCGAGCATGGCCCGACCAGCAAGTGGATGAAGGCGCAGGCCGCGAAACTGAATGCGGTGATCACCGGCAGCGTGATCATTCAGGCGGCGGACGGCAGCCATCGCAATCGCCTGCTGTGGGCACGCCCGGACGGCGAAGTCTGGCATTACGACAAGCGCCACCTGTTCCGCATGGCCGGCGAGCACAACCACTACACCCCCGGCGAGCGTCAGGTGCAGTTCGAACTCAAGGGTTGGCGGATCCGGCCGCTGATTTGCTACGACCTGCGCTTCCCGGTGTGGAGTCGCGACGCGCAGGATACCGATCTGCTGCTGTACACCGCCAACTGGCCGGGTGCCCGGCGTCTGCACTGGAACCGCTTGTTGCCGGCGCGGGCGATTGAAAACCTGTGCTACGTGGCGGCGGTGAACCGGATCGGCACCGACGGCAAGGGCTTTGCCTATACCGGCGACAGTCAGGTGCTGGATTTCCAGGGCGAGACGTTGCTGGCGGCGGGGGAGGCGGACGGGGTGTTCAAGGTTGTGCTGGAGGCCGCGCCATTGGCGGCGTATCGCGAGCGCTTTCCGGCGAATCTGGATGCGGATACCTTCGAGCTCACTTGATATTCGCGACCGCTTTCGCGAGCAAGCCCGCTCCCACAGGTAGAACGCAATACCCGGTGGGAGCGGGCTTGGTCGCGTAGAGGCCCGATCAGGCAACACAAAA
>NZ_JASCPO010000324.1:0-5161 GCF_029960145.1 Pseudomonas sp. PS01299
GCGGTGTGTCAGGCGATATTTTCGTATCTGATACACAGCCTTCGCGAGCAAGCCCGCTCCCACAGTCTGATTGGGTTTATCCAGCAATCATCGGCGGCAGGGTACCGAGCAGGGAGACGGCCGCCACCGCACCCATCCCCAACAACCACTCCAGCACCACACTGCGCTTGAGCGCGCCCATCCGCTGTTCGCAATCATCAATCCGCAAGCGATTGAACAGCGCCAGCGCGAGCATGCCCAGCACCAGCAAGGCCTTGATCAGCAGAATCAAGGCAAACCCTGCAAAGAGCGGCGTCGGCCACCATTGCCCGGTCAACACGCGCACGTTGATCAACCCGGTGATCAGAAGGCCGCCAACGATCGCATAACCGACACCGCTGAAGCGTTGCAGGATCCGCCCCATCGCTGTGCTCGGCTGACGCAGGATCAACACCAACAGCAACAAGCCGCCCAGCCATGCGGCGACGCAGGTCAGGTGAACGATCTGGTTGAGGATCAGCAGTTGCCCGCTGAGGCCGTCGAGCATCGCGCCGTGACCGACCGGCGCCAGGGTCGCCAAGAGCAGCGCGCTCAAGCCCAGGCGCAGCAGCACATTCGAACGCCACGGCGTGAACAGCAGTGCCAGCAACAGCGCGTTGATCAGCAGATGCCAGCGCCAGACCTGGCCGAAAAAGGTGTTGCCGAGCACCACGCCAACAGTGTCCGGATCGAACGCTGCCGCCGCCGAACCGGCCATGCTCGCGGTGATCAACAGTGCCCAGGTGACACCGCTGACCAACGCAATCGCGGTCAGCCAACGCGCCAGTCGCGCCAGATGCCGATCCAATGTTGGCACTGGTGCCTTGAGCAGCAACGGCCGGAACAGCCAGGCGCCGAACAGCATCAACACCGCGCTGAAATGCACAAAACGGCACAGCACCAGCGCTTCACTCATGAATTACTGGCCAACCTTGAACTGGTAGGCGCCTTCGCTCTTGTGTGTGTCGACCGACACCGCGTGCCATTCGACTTTGTATTCACCGGCACCGAGCGGTGCGGCAGGGGTGACGATCAGGGTTTTCTTGTCGCCTTCGGTGGTCAGCGGTTTGATTGCGACCGGGGCGCCGTCGTGGGTCAGGCTGACTTTGGTGAAACTGGCTTCGACGCCTTCAGAAAAGGTCAGGCGCAGATCGGCCGGCGTGGCGACGGTGCTGTCGGCGGCCGGGGTGGCACTTTTCAGGTGGGCGTGGGCGAAAACCGAAGATGCGGCGAACAGCGAAGCGAGCAGGGCAGTGGTGGTCAGGACGTTCTTGAACAGCATCGCGGATACCTCTGAGGCAGGACAAAGAAGCGCCAGTTTAGCCATGCGCCGGCCTTCATACGAAGTTTTGTTTGCAGCGGTCGCCCCGAGGCCAGAGCGGATGCTAGTCTTCAACAACGTCGTTGTCAGGGAGCCCTCATGGGCAATCACAAGATCGAGATTCGTCGCAGTAACGTCGAGAAAATCCTGCTCGCGGCGGAAAAAGTCTTCGCCGAAAAAGGTTTCGGCGGCACCGCCATGGCCGACATCGCCGCCGAAGTGCAGCTGCCGCGTTCCAACCTGCATTACTACTTCTCGACCAAAAGCGAACTGTACAGCGCGGTGCTGTTCGACCTGCTGGAGGTGTGGAAACAGGACGCGCTGTGCTTCGAGATGTTCGATGACCCGCGGGTGGTGCTCAGCAGCTACATCCGCGCCAAGATGAACCACTCGCGCAGCCGGCCGCACGGCTCGAAAGTCTGGGCCAACGAGATCATCCACGGCGCGCCAACGTTAGGCGAGGCGCTGGATGTCAGCCTGTATGACTGGGCGAAAATGAAGGAAGCGAAGATCCGCCAATGGGTTGAGGACAAGCGGATTCTGCCGGTGGAGCCGTCGAGCCTGCTGTACATGATCTGGGCTTCGACCCAGCATTACGCCGACTTCGATCATCAGGTGAATATTCTCAACGAGCATCAACCGCTGTCGGACATGCAGTTCGAGCGGGCGGTGCAGACGGTGACCAGTGTGATTTTGCGCGGGATCGGGTTGGAGCCCTGAAGCAAGAGCTGACCCTCACCCCAGCCCTCTCCCGGAGGGAGAGGGGGCCGACCGAGGTGTCTTGCGAGTTACATCGACCTGAAAAATCCAGTCGAATATGGACTCAAAAAGCCGTCCGTGCCTGTGCATGCATCGATTTTGGATTCAAAGCCGTCCGTGCCTGTGCATGTATCGATTTTGGATTCAAAGCCGTCCGTGCCTGTGCATGTATCGATTATGGATTCAAAGTAAATCGCTCAAGTCGGTGGATTTCTGAAATATCCCCCAATCAGTCCCCTCTCCCTTTGGGAGAGGGTTAGGGTGAGGGGGCTGTTGGATCAGCCGGCGATCTAGACGGCAACGTGGTAAGGATTCCTCGGATCATGATTCCAGTCCAGAAACGGCTTGCCGGTTTCCATCGGCACCATCTCGATACAGTCCGCCACCGGACAAGTGATCTGGCACAGATTGCAGCCGACACACTCATCATCGATCACTTCATATTTATGCGTGCCGTCGGCCTGTTTCAAGCTGCTGATCGCTTGGTGTGAAGTGTCCTCGCAAGCAATGTGGCAACGCCCGCAACCGATGCACGCGTCCTGGTCGATCTTGGCGATTACCTGGTAGTTGATGTCGAGGTACTTCCAGTCGGTGGTATTGCCCACTGCGCGCCCGGAGAACTCGGCGATGTTGGCGTAGCCTTGGCTGTCCATCCAGCGCGACAGACCGTCCTTCATCTCCTCGACAATCCGGAAACCGTGGAGCATCGCCGCCGTGCACACCTGCACCGCGCCACTGCCCAGCGCGATGAACTCCGCCGCGTCACGCCAACTGCCGATGCCACCAATGCCGCAGATCGGCAGGCCTTGGGTCTGTGGATCACGGGCGATTTCGGCGACCATGTTCAGCGCGATCGGTTTGACGGCCGAGCCGCAGTAACCGCCGTGGGTGCTTTTGCTGCCGACGGTGGGCAGGGCGACCATGTGTTCCAGATCGACGCTGGTGATCGAGTTGATGGTGTTGATCAGCGACACCGCATCGGCGCCCCCGCGATGCGCAGCGCGGGCGGCGACACGGATGTCGGTGATGTTCGGTGTCAGTTTGACGATCACCGGTAGCGAGCAATAGGTCTTGCACCAGCGCGTCACCTGCTCGACGTACTCCGGCACCTGACCCACCGCTGCGCCCATGCCGCGTTCGGGCATGCCGTGCGGGCAACCGAAATTCAGCTCGATGCCGTCGGCACCGGTGGCTTCCACCAGCGGCAGGATGTGTTTCCACGATTCCTCGACGCACGGCACCATCAGCGAGACGATCAGCGCACGGTCCGGCCAGTCCTTCTTGACCTGTGTGATCTCGCGCAGGTTGATTTCCAGCGAGCGGTCGGTGATCAGTTCGATGTTGTTGATGCCCAGCACCTCGCGGTTGTTGCCGTAGTGCGCCGAGTAGCGCGACGAGACGTTGACCGCTGCCGGGTCCTCGCCGAGGGTTTTCCAGACCACGCCACCCCAGCCGGCCTCGAAGGCGCGCACGACGTTGTAGGCCTTGTCGGTCGGTGGCGCGGAGGCCAGCCAGAACGGATTGGGCGCTTTGATACCGGCGAAGACTATCGAGAGATCGGCCATTTATGCAGCCTCCACGTTGAGCATCAGTTGCGCGTTGATCGCCTCGGCGGCGAGTTTGCCGTGCTGTACGGCTTGCACGGTGAGATCCTGATCGAGGCTGGTGCAGTCGCCACCGGCATACACGCCGGGAATGCTGGTGCGCAGGTTGTCGTCGACCTGAATCCGTTCGCCCTGACGCTTGAGTTCACGGGCCAGCGGGTCGGCGAGGGCGCTGCTGTCGAAGGCCTGGCCGATGGCTTTGAAGATCGCGTCGGCGACCAGTTCGAAGGTCTCGCCAGTGGTTTGCAGGCGACCGTCGACCAGTTGTGTACGGGCGAAACGCATGCCGCGCACCTTGCCTTGCGAGTCGAGCAGCACTTCCTCCGGTTGTGCCCAGGTCAGCAGGCGCACCTGATTGGCTTTGGCGATGTCTTGTTCGTGACCGGTGGCGCCCATGTCCGCCGCGCCCCGGCGATATACCAGATTCACGTCACGCGCTCCGAGGCGGGCCATTTGCACGGCCATGTCGATCGCGGTGTTGCCGGCGCCGAGGACGATGCAGCGTTCGGCCAGTGGCAGTTGCGTCAGGTCATCGGCCTGGCGCAGTTCGCGGATGTAGTCGGTGGCGGCGAGCAGGCCGGGCGCGTCTTCGTGGGCCAGACCGAGCTGTTTGCTGGCGTTGAGGCCGAGGCCGAGGAACACCGCGTCGAACTGCTGATGCAGCTCGCTGAGGGTCAGATTCTCGCCGAGTATCTGTCCGTGACGGATTTCGATGCCGCCGATCTGCAGGAGGAAATCCAGCTCCTTCTGCGCGTAGTCGTCGACCAGTTTGTACTTGGCGATCCCGTATTCGTTGAGGCCGCCAGCCTTCTCCCGTGCTTCGAAAATCACCACGTCATGCCCGTGCATCGCACTGCGGTGGGCGCAGGACAAACCCGCTGGCCCGGCGCCGACCACGGCGATGCGCTTGCCGGTGCTCGCCGCACGCTGGAACGGGTGCTCGGTGAAGTGCGCGTTGTCCACGGCGTAGCGTTGCAACAGGCCGATCAGCACCGGCGCGCATTCCTGGGCGTTGTTGCGCACACAGGCTTGCTGGCAGAGGATTTCCGTCGGGCAGACCCGGGCGCAACTGCCGCCGAGGATGTTCGCCGAGAGAATTTTCTGCGCCGCACCGGGGACGTTGTCCTGATGGATATTGCGGATGAACGACGGAATGTCGATTTCGCTTGGGCACGCGTTGACGCATGGCGCGTCGTAGCAATACAGGCAGCGCGAGGCTTCCAGATGTGCCTGCCGGGCGTTGAGCGGTGGCGCCAGATCGGTGAAATGGCCGGCGAGGGCGGCCGCGCTTTCGTGCGGATGCGGGAGATGGTTCAGGGTCTCGATCACGGTTTTGTGCCTCACGGTTATTGAGGTTCTCTGCCTCTGATGGGCAGTGGTTTTTGTGTTGTCTGGACGGGCCCCTTCGCGAGCAAGCTCGCTCCCACATTTTGGAATGCGTACACCCTGTGGGAGCGAG
>NZ_JASCPO010000325.1:0-5121 GCF_029960145.1 Pseudomonas sp. PS01299
AGCTTGCTCCCGCTTGGCTGCGAAGCAGTCATAAAACCTGAATGCACTATTGATGCTGAACGAATACTGGGGGCCGCTTCGCGCCCCAGCGGGAGCAAGCTCCCTCGCCACAAAAGCCGAGTCAGGCTGAATGAAGCCAACTGGCCACCCTCGCCACTTTCGCTGCAACCCTCTACCCTGAGTGCATTGGCAGACTTTGATCCGCCGCCTCAGGACACTGAGCCTCATGTACAAAGATTTGAAGTTTCCGGTGTTGATCGTCCACCGCGACATCAAGGCCGACACGGTCGCCGGTGACCGTATCCGTGGCATCGCCCGGGAGTTGGAGCAGGAAGGTTTCAATATCGTTTCGGCCATCGACTACACCGAAGGGCGGTTGGTGGCCTCCACCCATCATGGTCTGGCGTGCATGCTGATCGCTGCCGAAGACGCCAGCACCAACTCGCATCTACTCCAAAACATGGCTGAACTGATCGGTCTGGCGCGAGTGCGGGCGCCGGATCTGCCGATCTTCGCGCTGGGCGAACAGGTCACCCTGGAAAACGCCCCCGCCGATGCCATGGCCGAGCTCAATCAACTGCGCGGCATTCTCTACCTGTTCGAAGACACTGTGCCGTTTCTGGCGCGGCAAGTGGCGCGGGCCGCGCGCAAGTATCTGGACGGTCTGCTGCCGCCGTTTTTCAAGGCGCTGGTGCAGCACACCGCCGACTCCAACTATTCCTGGCACACCCCCGGGCATGGCGGTGGCGTGGCTTATCACAAGAGTCCGGTGGGGCAGGCGTTTCATCAGTTCTTTGGCGAAAACACCCTGCGTTCGGACTTGTCGGTATCGGTGCCGGAACTCGGTTCGCTGCTCGATCACACTGGGCCGCTGGCCGAAGCCGAAGAGCGCGCCGCGCGCAACTTCGGCGCCGATCACACGTTTTTCGTGATCAATGGCACCTCGACCGCCAACAAGATCGTCTGGCACTCGATGGTCGGTCGGGATGATCTGGTGCTGGTCGATCGCAACTGCCACAAGTCGGTGCTGCACGCGATCATCATGACCGGCGCGATCCCGCTGTACCTGTGTCCGGAGCGCAATGAGCTGGGGATCATCGGCCCGATTCCGCTGAGCGAATTCAGCCGCGAATCGATTCAGGCGAAGATCGATGCCAGCCCGCTGACCAAAGGCCGTGCACCGAAAGTCAAACTGGCGGTGGTGACCAATTCGACCTACGACGGCCTGTGCTACAACGCCGAGCTGATCAAGCAGAGCCTGGGCAATAGCGTTGAAGTGCTGCATTTCGATGAGGCGTGGTACGCCTACGCAGCGTTTCACGAGTTCTTCGCCGGGCGCTATGGCATGGCCACCTCGCGCACAGCAGACAGCCCGCTGGTGTTCACCACTCACTCCACGCACAAGCTGCTCGCCGCGTTCAGCCAGGCCTCGATGATTCATGTGCAGGACGGCGGCGCGCGGCAACTGGACCGTGACCGTTTCAACGAAGCGTTCATGATGCACATCTCAACCTCGCCGCAGTACAGCATCATCGCTTCGCTGGATGTGGCCTCGGCCATGATGGAAGGCCCGGCCGGGCGTTCGCTGTTGCAGGAAACCTTCGATGAAGCGCTGAGTTTTCGCCGGGCGCTGGCCAATCTGCGCCAGCACATTGCGGCGGATGACTGGTGGTTTTCGATCTGGCAGCCGCCGGGCGTCGAAGGCATCGACCGGGTGCAGACCGAAGACTGGTTGTTGCAACCGGACGCCGACTGGCACGGCTTCGGTGAAGTCAGCGACGACTACGTGCTGCTTGACCCGATCAAAGTGACCCTGGTCATGCCCGGGTTGAATGCCGGCGGCGCGTTGAGCGAGAAAGGCATCCCGGCGGCGGTGGTCAGCAAGTTCCTCTGGGAGCGCGGGCTGGTGGTGGAGAAGACCGGGCTGTATTCGTTCCTGGTGCTGTTCTCGATGGGCATCACCAAGGGCAAGTGGAGCACGCTGCTCACCGAATTGCTGGAATTCAAGCGCAGTTACGACGCCAACGTCAGTCTGGCCACTTGCCTGCCTTGCGTGGCGCAGCAAGACACCGCGCGCTATCGCGGCATGGGCCTGCGCGATCTGTGCGATCAACTGCACGCCTGTTACCGCAGCAATGCCACCGCCAAACATCTGAAACGCATGTACACGGTGCTGCCGGAAATCGCCATGAAGCCGGCCCATGCCTATGATCATCTGGTGCGCGGCGAAGTCGAGGCGGTGCCGATCGATGAGCTGGAAGGAAGGATCGCGGCGGTGATGCTGGTGCCGTATCCACCGGGAATTCCATTGATCATGCCCGGCGAGCGCTTTACCGAGGCAACCCGCTCGATCATTGACTACCTGAAGTTTGCCCGCACGTTCGATAGCAGCTTCCCCGGTTTTGTCGCTGATGTGCATGGACTGCAACATGAAGACGAGGGCAATGGACGGCAGTACACCGTCGATTGCGTCAAGGAATGAGGACTTTTCCGAGTATGCAACCGGTCATGAATCCGAAATACCCAGGGCTGTCGGTGCGCGTCGCCGACGATGGTTTCGCGGCGTACATCTGGGGCAGCGACTTCAGTTTCGAGGTCGCCGCGTACGGTGCCGCCGTCATTGGCCAACCGGTCGAGCGCTGGGCGGTGACGCCGATCGTGCCGTATCGCAAGTGCTACGGCATTGATCCTGAAGAGTTCAGCAGCTATCGCGATGCCGCCGACAGCGCGATTTTCATGGCGTATCTCGATGATGAGCCGGTCGGTCATCTGGTGATCAGCACCAACTGGAATGGCTTCGCCCATATCGATGAGCTGGCGGTGCACGCACCGGCGCGCCGGCATGGTGTGGCCAAGGCGTTGCTGGATGTCGCGCACTTCTGGAGTCGCAAGAAAAAACTGCCGGGGATCATGCTCGAAACCCAGAACAACAACCTCGGCGCCTGTCGTTTGTATGAGCGTTGTGGCTACGAGATTGGCGGTATCGACCATTTGCGTTATCGCGGGATTGATCCGAACACTGCGGAAATTGCGCTGTTCTGGTACCGGCTGTTCGATAACCCGCTGGAAAACCCGCTCAGCTCGCCAGCATCGCCTCGGCTTGTTCCGTGACGATCGTCAGCAGGGTCTGAATCGCTGTCGGCGTGGCGCTGTGTCGGTAGGTCAGGGCATACAGGCTGATCGGCACCGCCGGTGACAACGGGCAGACATCCAGTCCGCTCGTCCGCGCGCCGAGGGCGTTGAATGGGTCGACGATGGCCAGGCCTTCGCCGGCCTCGACCATGCTGCGCATCATCTGATGGGTTTGTACTCGGGTCTGGATGCTCGGCGCCGGGCGCAGGGCCTGGAGTTTGTTCTCCAGCGCCGGGCTCAATGGGTCGTGGCCTTCGAGGCCAACCATTGCCTGGCCAGCCAGATCCTGCAGGGAAATGTATTTCTGCTTCGGTTGCAGCCAGCCGTGGGGCGCGAGCAGTTGCAGCTTGCCGTGGGCCAATGGCTGGCAGTGGATGTCGGGGTGTTCCGGATCGTGCAGGCTCAGGCCCAGATCGCTTTCGCGCAGCAGCAGGCTGCGGACGATGTCGCAGGTCGGAGAGCTGAGCAAGCGGCAAGGAGCGTCGGGCAAGCGTCGGCGCAGCAGCGCGATACTTTGCGGCAACAGCTGTTGCGCCAGCGGCGGGGTGCCGATGATGCGCAGGGGCGGGGCGAGGTATTGCTTGAGGCTGCTGGCCAGACGCTGCACCGGCTCCAGCGCCTGATAGACATGAGCGATTTCCACCTGCAACGCCCGCGCTTCAGGCGTCGATTGCAGCCGGCCGCGTACGCTGGCGAACAGCATGAACCCCAACTCGCTCTCGGCTTCGCGCAAACGCTCTTCGACCTCGGTCACCGGGAGCTGCAGCCATTCGGCGGCGGTGCCCAGGTGACCGGTCTGCAAGAGCGCCTGAATCACTTCGATATGACGTAAACGCATGCGTGAAGTCCATGTTCAGCAGGTGGGGTCAGTGGCTGAATCCTACCCCAAGTCTGCGCATATGACTTCTGCTCATAACGGCCAGTTATGACGCGACGGTTGTCTCAGGCTCACGGGTCAGGGTAATACCTGACTGAACCAGGAGAAACTCGGTGTCACTGACTTTGTTGACGCGATCGCCAATGGCCAGTTTGTAAATCGGCTCCGAGCCAGTGGAACCGTCTGCCGACGGGGTGGATTCCTGGAACTCATGCACGGAATAAACGCGGCCTTCCGCATCTCTTGCATGGAACTGACCGACGAGTACTGCTGCCATCTGCTTAGAACCTCTGGAGATAAAACGCTTGATTTGCGGCTTGGTAGACCGTCATCAAGCCCTGTAAGTTTTCCTACAGGAAAAAAATAATCAGCGCGCAGGAATTTCCCTTGCTCGCTGGTGAAACTGTCATCGAATCATCTATAACTACTGGCTCTTCCCACCGACAGTCGAGAGTCTTCCATGAGCAATGTCTACAACGTCGCTGTAGTCGTCGGCAGCCTGCGCAAAGCATCGATCAACCGCAAAGTCGCGCTGGCGCTGGCCCAACTGGCACCGGCGAACCTCAAACTGAAGATTGTCGAGATTGGCGACCTGCCACTCTATAACGAAGACATCGACGGCGATTCACCGCCGGCAGCCTACAGCACTTTCCGCCAGGAAGTCGGTTCTTCCGACGCGGTGCTGTTCGTCACCCCGGAATATAACCGCTCGGTGCCGGCGCCTTTGAAGAATGCGATTGACGTGGGTTCACGGCCGTATGGCAAAGCCGTCTGGAGCGGCAAACCGGGTGCGGTGATCAGCGTGTCGCCGGGGGCGATTGGCGGTTTTGGCGCCAACCAGCATTTGCGCCAGTCCTTCGTGTTTCTCGATGTGCCGTGCATGCAGCAGCCGGAAGCGTATCTGGGTGGCGCGGGTTCGGCGTTTGACGAGGCGGGCAAGTTGAGCGAGTCGGTGAAACCGTTCCTGCAGAATTTCATCAATGCGTATGGGAAATTTGTGGAACAACATAAAAAATAATCTGGTCAGAGCTGCGATAAAACAGAGATCCTGTGGGAGCGGGCTTGCTCGCGAAAGCGGTGTGTCAGACACAAAGTTGTCATCTGACACACCG
>NZ_JASCPO010000326.1:0-4985 GCF_029960145.1 Pseudomonas sp. PS01299
CCAACACGAATATCCCTGTGGGTGCGGGCTGGCTCGCTAATACGGCGTATCAGACACTTTTGCATCGACCGGCACGCCGCCTTCGCGAGCAAGCCCGCTCCCACAGGGTTTTCGTGTTGACGGCTAGCGGAGTCTTATCAGCGGCACCCTGTGCCGGGGAACGCTCGGGTATACTGCCGCGTTTTGCGCTCCCTGCTCGTATTGCGGCTGTCATTGCAATGCGCTCTTACGTTTTGTTTAAGCAGCTGTGGCTGTCCTGAACCAGCCTGTGCAGGGATGTTTCGGTAGATTTTTGGAGTTTTTATGCTCGAACAGGCTCAACGCGTCCTCAAGGACATCTTCGGCTACGACAGTTTCCGTGGCCGTCAGGGTGCAATCATTGAGCGCGTGGCCAGCGGCGGTGATGCGCTGGTGCTGATGCCTACCGGTGGCGGCAAGTCCTTGTGCTTCCAGGTCCCGGCGTTGCTGCGCGAAGGCCTGGCGGTGGTGGTGTCGCCGTTGATCGCGCTGATGGACGATCAGGTCGCCACCCTCGAAGAGCTGGGCGTGGCCGCTGCGGCGCTGAACTCCACGTTGAGCGCCGAACAGCAGCGCGATCTGGCGGCGCGGATCAAACGCGGTGAAGTGAAGATGCTCTATCTGGCGCCCGAGCGTCTGGTGCAGCCGCGCATGCTGTCGTTCCTGCAAGGCTTGAACATCGCCCTGTTCGCCATCGACGAAGCGCACTGCGTGTCGCAATGGGGCCATGATTTCCGCCCGGAATACCTGCAACTGGGCCAGTTGGCGGAAATGTTCCCCGACGTACCGCGCATCGCCCTGACTGCCACCGCCGACAAGCGTACCCGCGAAGAAATCGTCACCCGCCTGCACTTGCAGAACGCCGAGCGTTTCCTGTCGAGCTTCGACCGCCCGAACATCTTCTACCGCATCGTGCCCAAGGAGCAGCCGCGCAAGCAGTTGCTGGCGTTCCTTGCCGAACGCCGCAGCGATGCCGGCATCGTCTATTGCCTGTCGCGCAAGAAGGTCGAGGAAGTTGCCGCGTTCCTCAGCGAGCAGGGCTTCCCGGCGCTGCCGTATCACGCCGGTCTGCCCAATGATCTGCGCGCCTACCACCAGAAACGCTTCCTCAACGAGGAAGGCCTGATCATGGTCGCCACCGTGGCGTTCGGCATGGGCATCGACAAGCCCAACGTGCGTTTCGTCGCGCACCTCGATCTGCCGAAATCCCTGGAAGCCTATTACCAGGAAACCGGGCGCGGCGGCCGTGATGGCCTGCCGGCGGATGCGTGGATGGCGTACGGTCTGCAAGACGTGGTGATGCTCAAGCAGATGCTGCAGAACTCCGAGGGCGACGAGCGCCACAAGCGTCTGGAGCAGCACAAACTCGATGCGATGCTCTCGCTCTGCGAAGAAACCCGCTGCCGCCGGCAGACGCTGTTGGCGTATTTCGACGAAGACATGCCCGAGCCGTGCGGCCACTGCGACAACTGCGTCGACGGCGTGCAGACCTGGGACGCCACCGAGCCGGCGCGCCAGGCACTGTCGGCGATCTATCGCACCGGCCAGCGCTATGGCGTCGGCCATCTGGTGGACGTGTTGCTGGGCAAGGACAACGAGAAGGTCCGCAGCTTTGGCCATCAGCACCTGTCGGTGTACGGCGTCGGCAAGGCGCTGAGCGAGAGCGAATGGCGCTCGTTGTTCCGGCAACTGGTGGCGCGTGGTCTGGCCGACGTCGATCATGAAGGCTACGGGGGCCTGCGCCTGAGCGACACCTGCCGGCCATTGCTCAAGGGCGAAGTGAGCCTGGAGCTGCGCCGCGACCTCAAGCCGCAAGTCACCGCCAAGACCGCCAGCAAGAGTCCGGCCAGTCAGCTGGTGCGTGGCGAAGAGCGCGAACAGTGGGAAGCCTTGCGTGCACTGCGGCGCAAACTCGCCGAGGAGCATGGCGTGCCACCGTACGTCATCTTCCCCGACTCGACCCTGCTGGAAATGCTCCGCAGCCAGCCGACCTCGCTGGCCGACATGGCGCGGGTCAGCGGCGTTGGTGCGCGCAAGCTGGAACGTTACGGCGAGGCCTTCCTCGAAGTGCTCGGCGGCGAGGCCGAAGCGCCGAAAGTGGTGGCCGACGTGCGCCACGAACTGATCACCCTGGCCCGCGCCGGCATGACCCCGATGCAGATCGCCGGGCAGTTGCAGTGCTCGGAAAAGAACGTCTACACGATGCTCGCCGAGGCCATCGGCAAGCAACAGTTGTCGCTGGAGCAGGCGCTCGACTTGCCTGAAGAACTGATGGGCGAAGTGCAGGACGCGTTCCTCGACGGCGAGGGCGAGTTGCCGTCGGTCGCCGAAGTGGCCGAGCTGTTCGCCGGTCGCGTTCCGGAGGGTGTTCTTTACTGCGTAAGGGCTGCGCTGCAATCTGAATTCGAAATGTAAGACGGCGATTGCGCCAACCGTCAGGCAGTTGTAACGATTCAGTACAGGTCGGCTCTTGCCTATAGCCAAATGTCATGCTTAGCTGACTAATAATTAGTTTTTCTCTATTTGTCAGTCTACTCATGAGTGTTTTATGCCGTTAACCGATCAACACCGCTTTGGCATGCAATTGGCCCAGATGTCTCGTGGCTGGCGTGCCGAACTGGATCGCCGGCTGGCCGGTCTGGGCTTGTCCCAGGCGCGCTGGCTGGTGCTGCTGCATCTGGCGCGTTTCGAAGACGCGCCGACCCAACGCGAGCTGGCGCAAAGCGTCGGTGTCGAAGGGCCGACCCTCGCGCGCTTGCTCGACAGCCTGGAAAGCCAGGGCCTGGTGCAACGTCAGTCGGTGATGGAAGACCGCCGGGCGAAAAAAATCGTGCTCTGCGCTCCGGCGCTGCCGCTGATCGAACAAATCGAAACCATCGCTACACAGTTGCGTCACGAATTGTTCGAAGGCGTCGACGAGGCGGATCTTAAGGTATGCATGCGCGTTCACGGGCACATTCTGGGCAACCTGGAAAAATCTTGAGGCATAAACCGCGCGCCGTTTTTTGAGGGATCGCGCAGAGCAGACTATAAGAACTACTGGGCAATATCGTGTTCGTACCGGATGTGCGAACGCATAGAAACCGGTTTTGCTTATTTAAGGGATGCTCATGCTCGCAAGTCGGCACGTTGTACTGCGCGGTGGCGCCAGATGGCTGCTGGTCGCTGGTGTATTCAGCTATTCGACCTGGTCGATGGCGCTGGGGTTGGGGGACATTACCGTCCACTCAGCCCTCAATCAGCCGCTCAAGGCCGACATCGCCCTGGTGGATGCCGCGGGCCTCAGTGCCAGCGACCTCTCGGCCAGCTTGGCCACCGCGGATGAATTCGCCCGGGCCGGGGTTGAGCGGGTGTTCTTCCTCAATGACCTCAAGTTCACCCCGATCCTGCATGGCAATCGCCAGATGATCCGGGTGACCTCGCGCAAACCGGTCAATGAACCCTTTCTGAATTTTCTGGTGCAGCTCAATCAGCCCAATGGCCGCCTGCTGCGCGAGTACACGCTGCTGATCGATCCACCCGGATCGCCGAGTATCGTGCCGGCCACCGACGAGCCCGATCCACGTCCGCAATCTTCTGAATTTCCCACCGTCGAACCTGCCACGGCGGCGCCTCAGGCTGCTCAGGGCAAGCGCGACGCCGCCCCTTCAGCGCCACCCGCTCCGGCGGCGCCAGCCAACGATGCCGTGGCCGAGCAATTGGCGGCCAGCGTGTTGCTCAATCAGCAGTTGCAGAAGACCGTGGACGAACTCAACGCCAGACTGCAGGCGCAAGATGTGCAGATTGCCGACGGCAAAAAGCAGGTCAGTGATCTGCAAACGCGTTTGAGCGAATTGCAAAAGCCAGCGGCACCGGCCGTTACACCGCCAACACCCGCGCCGGTCACCACCGCGCCTGAAGCTGCCGACGATGGCCTCAACTGGCCGCTGCTCGGTGGCTTGCTGATGCTGCTGGGATTATTGGGTGCCGGGCTGTTCGTACGACGTCGGCGGCAACTGGTGGAGGGCGCGGCGCCACTGGCAGCTCTGCCGGCAGATCGGCAAACAGATCCTGAAGACCCGCCAACCACTCAATCGGCGAGCATCCGCGCAGCCACCGAACACCGTGAAGAACCGGCGGCCGGCGATGTGCTGGAGGCGGTGGGGATCTATCTGGCTTATGGGCGTTTGAGTGAGGCGGTCGGGTTGTTGCGCAATGCCATGGACAAGGAGCCCGAGCGCACCGAATTGGGTGTGCAATTGCTCGAAGTGCTGGGGCGGCAGGGCGACAGCGCTGCTTATGAACAACAGGAACACCGCCTGCGTGATGCCGGGGTGGATCCTCAGCAACTGGCTGCGATCCGAGAGCGGCATTCAAAATTGACCGGCGCTGCGCCGATAACCCCGGTGCTGCCAATTGCCGCCGCCGCAGCGGTGGCGCCTGCGCCACCGGCGGCCGAGGATGATTTCGAGTTGAATCTGGGTGAGCTGTCGATGGCGTCCAGTTGGGATCTTGAAGACAGTCGTTCGACACCTGAGCAGCCCGTAGAGCGGACTGCATCGAACTCCGGCCTGGAAATCCTGCCAGCGGACTTCGAGTTACCCGAAACCGGGGCCAGCGAAGAGGCGGAGCTGGAGTGGATCCCCGAACCGGACGCGCAGCCGCTGGACGATGACTTTCTTAACGAATTCGGCGACCCGGGCGAGTTGCTGGCGCTGGAGCCGCTGGATCTAGCGGCGACTGAGCCGGAACACGGCTCGGAGAAACTCGAACAGGCACAGACCTGCATTGATGATGGGGATATCGACAGCGCGATTGCCTTGCTCAATGAGTTGCTCAAGGAAGGGGATGAACCCCTCAGGCAAACGGCACGGACGTTACTCGCGGGTATTCGCTGATGGTTGAGTCACCGGAATTGTGCGGTGACCGGACTATCGCCTTCGCGAGCAAGCCCGCTCCCACAGTTGGAATGCGTTCCAGTGTGGGAG
>NZ_JASCPO010000327.1:0-4951 GCF_029960145.1 Pseudomonas sp. PS01299
GCGGTGTGTCATTCAGCGTAAATATCGACTGACACGCCCTCTTCGCGAGCAAGCCCGCTCCCACATTCGAACGAAGCCATCTTCACGGAGTACGGTTACGCCGCGTCTCGATGATGTTCGGCAACTGCGAAATCCGCCCCAGCAAGCGCCCCAGCGCATCCAGCCCGGGAATCTCGATGGTCAGCGACATCAGCGCGGTGTTGTCTTCCTTGTTCGAGCGGGTGTTGACCGCCAGCACGTTGATCCGCTCGTTGAGCAGCACCTGCGAGACGTCACGCAGCAGACCGGAACGGTCGTAGGCGCGGATGACGATGTCCACCGGATAGGTGAGCACCGGCACCGGGCCCCAGCTAACCTGGATGATCCGCTCCGGCTCGCGCCCGGCCAGTTGCAGCACCGAGGCGCAGTCCTGACGGTGAATGCTCACGCCGCGGCCCTGAGTGATGTAGCCGACGATCGCGTCGCCCGGCAGCGGCTGGCAGCAGCCAGCCATCTGCGTCATCAGGTTGCCGACGCCCTGGATCTGGATGTCGCCACGCTTGCCCGGTTTGTAGCCGGTGGCCTTGCGCGGGATCAGTTCGAGCTGTTCGTTGCCGCGTTCCGGCTCGACCAGTTGCTGCGCCAGGTTGACCAGTTGCGCCAGACGCAAGTCGCCGGCACCGAGGGCGGCGAACATGTCTTCGGCGGTTTTCATGTTGGCCTTTTCGGCCAGCTTGTCGAAATCCACCGCCGGCAGACCGAGGCGATTGAGTTCGCGCTCGATCAGGGTTTTACCGGCCGCAACGTTCTGGTCACGGGCCTGCAACTTGAACCAGTGAACGATCTTCGCCCGCGCCCGCGAGGTGGTGACGTAGCCCAGGTTCGGGTTCAGCCAGTCGCGGCTCGGCGTACCGTGCTTGCTGGTGATGATCTCGACCTGCTCACCGGTCTGCAGGCTGTAGTTGAGCGGCACAATACGGCCGTTGATCTTCGCGCCACGGCAGTTGTGACCGATTTCGGTGTGCACGCGGTAGGCAAAGTCCAGCGGCGTCGCACCTTTCGGCAAGTCGATGGCGTGACCGTCGGGGGTGAAGATGTACACCCGGTCCGGTTCGATATCGACCCGCAGCTGTTCGGCCAGACCACCGATATCGCCCAGCTCCTCGTGCCACTCCAGCACCTGACGCAGCCAGGAGATTTTCTCTTCGTAGTGGTTCGAGCCGGACTTGACGTCGGTGCCTTTGTAGCGCCAGTGCGCGCAGACGCCGAGCTCGGCCTCTTCGTGCATCGAGTGCGTACGGATCTGTACTTCCAGCACCTTGCCTTCCGGACCGATTACCGCGGTGTGCAACGAGCGGTAGCCGTTCTCTTTCGGGTTGGCGATATAGTCGTCGAATTCTTTCGGGATGTGCCGCCACAGGGTGTGGACGATGCCGAGCGCGGTGTAGCAGTCGCGCATTTCCGGCACCAGCACGCGCACGGCGCGCACGTCGTAGATCTGGCTGAACTCCAGCCCCTTGCGCTGCATTTTGCGCCAGATCGAATAGATGTGTTTGGCCCGGCCGCTGATGTCGGCGTCGACGCCGGTGGCCTGCAATTCGTCCTTGAGCTGGGTCATCACATCGCTGATGAACCGCTCACGGTCCAGCCGCCGCTCATGGAGCAGCTTGGCGATCTGTTTGTATTGATCGGGTTCCAGGTAACGGAAGGACAAGTCCTCCAGCTCCCACTTGATATGACCGATGCCGAGCCGGTGCGCGAGCGGCGCATAGATGTCGAAGACTTCCCGGGCGACGCGGTTGCGCTTCTCGTCGTCAGCGGTTTTCACCGCGCGAATGGCGCAGGTACGTTCGGCCAGTTTGATCAGCGCGACACGAACGTCGTCGACCATCGCCACCAGCATCTTGCGCAGGTTTTCCACCTGGCCCTGAGTGCCCATCACCATCGACTGGCGCGGGCTGAGGCTGGCACTGATTGCCGCCATGCGCTGCACGCCGTCGATCAGTTTGGCCACGACGGGACCGAAGCGCTGGCTGACCGCCGCGAGTTCGATCTGACCTTCGCGGACGCCGCGATACAGCACCGCCGCGACCAGCGAATCCTGATCGAGTTTGAGGTCGGCGAGGATCTCGGCGATCTCCAGTCCCGTGCTGAAACTGCCGGAGCCTTCGGCCCACAGATTCTTCTTGGCATTGGACTGCTGTTCGGCCTCGCGAGCGAACTCGCAGGCTTCTTTCAAGGCTTCGCGATCCAGTGCCATGTCGACACTGACCGCGTGATCGAGCCAAGCCTCGAGATTGATACTGCCGTCAGTGTTGATCGGCTGGTGTGCTCTCACCTGTACCATGCTGCTTTACCTTCCCTACGACGCAGATTCAATGCGTCAAATCGCTGACCCTCAACGCCCGTATGCGCTCGCGGGGCTAAAGCGAGCGCCGCCCGGACAGGTCAGACGGATTCAGACGAGCCATCCTGGCTCGCTTCAAATAACGCCATGGCCTCGACATGTGCCGTCTGAGGAAACATATCGAGAATCCCGGCACGTTTTAACCGGTAGCCCTGCCTGATCAATTCGACCGTATCGCGCGCCAGAGTTGCAGGGTTGCACGATACATACACCAACCGTTTGGCACCCAGGGTCGCGAGCTTGCGCACCACCTCGAAAGCACCGTCACGCGGTGGGTCCAAGAGTACCGCAGAAAAGCCGTTTCCGATCCACTGAGCATCGGTCAAAGGCTGGGATAAATCGGCTTGAAAAAACTTTGTGTTATGCAAATTGTTGCTAGCAGCATTGGCAGCGGCACGGTCGACCATGGTCTGCACGCCCTCCACCGCCACCACTTCACGCACGCTTTTGGCCAGCGGCAAGGCGAAGTTACCCAGACCGCAGAACAGGTCGAGCACGCGCTCGTCACCGGTCGGCTTCAGCCAGTCCAGCGCCTGCGCGACCATCGCCTCGTTGACCCCGGCGTTGACCTGGATGAAATCCCCTGGCCGCCAGGCCAGATCCAGATCCCACTGCTCCAGGCGATAGCCCAGCGCCTGCGTGGCATCCACCGGTTGCGGCTGGCCTTCGCCATGCAACCACAGTTGCGCTGCATGGAACTGGCAGAAATCCTTGAGGATCGTCAGGTCGGCTTCGGACAGCGGCGCCATGTGTCGCAACAACACCGCCAGCGATGAACCACTGAACAACTCGACATGCCCCAGCGCCTGCGGTTTGCTCAAACGACGGAGCATCTCCGGCAAACGGGTCATGATCGGTTGCAAGGGCTGTACCAGCACCGGGCATTCGTTGATGGCGACGATGTCCTGACTGCCGGCAGCGCGGAAACCGACTTCAAGCTGCTTGGCTTTCATGTCCCAGCGCACGGCGATCCGCGCGCGGCGGCGATAGCCGAATTCCGGGCCAGTCAACGGCGCAGCCCATTCGTCAGGCGCGACCCCGGCGACCTTCGACAGCTGCTCGGCGAGCATGCGCTGTTTCAGGGCAAGCTGCTCGGCGTGGGGCAAGTGTTGCACGCTGCACCCGCCGCAGCGGCCGGCATGCTGACAGGCTGCCGGGCGACGCAACTCGCTGGCCTTGAACACGCGCTCGGTGCGCGCCTCGACCACTTTGCCGTGGGCGCCAAGTACCCGCGCCTCGACCTCTTCACCGGCAAGGGCGCCGAGGACGAACCAGGTTTTGCCTTCGAAAAACGCGATGCCGCGACCGTCATTGGCCAGGCGCTCGATGTTCAAGCGCTGTTTTTTGCCGGTCGGAATTTGCGCGGCCTTGCTGCCGCCGGTGGGCTGGAAGCGCAGGCCTCTCTCGTGCTTGGCCATCAGTTGGGCGCGTCGAAAATGCCGGTCGACAGATAACGGTCGCCACGGTCGCAGATGATCGCGACGATCACCGCGTTTTCAACTTCTTTGGACAGGCGCAGCATCGCTGCCACCGCACCACCCGAGGACACGCCACAGAAGATGCCTTCTTCGCGGGCCAGACGCCGGGTGACGTCTTCGGCCTCGCTTTGCGCCATGTCGACGATGCGGTCAACGCGATCAGCCTGATAGATCTTCGGCAGGTATTCCTGCGGCCAGCGACGGATGCCGGGAATGGCCGAGCCTTCCATCGGTTGCAGCCCGATGATCTGCACGCTGTCGCTCTGCTCTTTCAAGTAGCGCGAGACACCCATGATGGTGCCGGTGGTGCCCATCGAACTGACGAAATGGGTGATGGAGCCCTGGGTCTGACGCCAGATTTCCGGGCCGGTGGTGGTGTAGTGCGCCTCCGGATTATCGCCGTTGGCGAACTGATCAAGCACTTTGCCACGGCCTTCGGCTTCCATCCGCTGGGCGAGATCGCGAGCGCCTTCCATGCCCTCTTCCTGACTGACCAGAATCAGCTCGGCACCGTAAGCGGTCATCGCCGCCTTGCGCTCGGCGCTGGAGTTGTCCGGCATGATCAGGATCATCTTGTAACCCTTGATCGCGGCGGCCATGGCCAGCGCAATCCCGGTGTTGCCCGAGGTCGCTTCGATCAGCGTGTCGCCGGCGTGGATCTGCCCGCGCAGTTCGGCACGGGTGATCATCGACAGCGCCGGACGGTCCTTGACCGAACCCGCCGGGTTGTTCCCTTCGAGCTTGAGCAACAGGGTGTTGCTGGTGGCACCGGGCAGGCGCTGCAAACGCACCAGCGGAGTGTTGCCGACGCAATCGGCGATGGTTGGGTACTGCAGGGTCATGGCGTATTCGCAATCCAGACGTGCGGGGGCGCCTATCATACCGGCAAACGTTCGCAGGCCATATCACGCAAAGTGCGGTGCTTATGGTTTCTGGGAATAAGCAGATGAATGTCGCACCGGTGGTGCGACTTTTGAGTTCAGCGGTGAATCGAAGGGCCCCTTCGCGAGCAAGCCCGCTCCCACAGGAGGGTGACGGTGTTGGTTATACAATCTGCGGACGACACACATCCACTGTGGGAGCGGGC
>NZ_JASCPO010000328.1:0-4919 GCF_029960145.1 Pseudomonas sp. PS01299
CCATTACACCCTGTGGGAGGGGGCTTGCTCCCGAAAGCGGTGGGTCGGTCGACATCTCGGGTGCCTGACACAGCGCCTTCGGGAGCAAGCCCCCTCCCACGATGGAAATCACCGCTGACAGGAGGGTCATCCGGTTAACAAAAGATAACGTGGCGCCGATTGTCAGACGTTTCCAAAGCCCGATAGGATGAGCCAGCTTCCCAAGGCGCTCTGGACTGCGGGTTTCACGGCTATGCTTGTGACCTGTCAGTTACCACGAGCACCCTTGCGGCGCCCTAAGGCCCAATGGCCTAACAATAATAAATAGGGGAAGGTCTATGAGTCGTTGCCGCCCGCCGGCGTTTCGCAACACCGCGTTGCTGGCCACAGCCCTCACACTGCTGGGCTGTGCTGCCTTGTCGGCACCCGTGCTGGCCGCCGAAGCGCCCGCCGACGGGGTGTATTCCACCGAATCGGCCAAAGCCGCCAAAAGCCTGATGCTCGATGTCGTCCACGCCGGCACCCGCTTGGTGGCGGTGGGTGATCGCGGGCACATTCTCTATTCCGATGACCAGGGCAAGACCTGGACCCAGGCCAAGGTGCCGACCCGGCAACTGCTGACGGCGGTGTATTTCGTCGACGACAAGCACGGCTGGGCGGTCGGTCACGACGCGCAGATTCTCGCCAGCGAAGACGGCGGCCTGACCTGGAGCAAACAGTTCGAAGACCTCAAGCGCGAAGCACCGCTGCTCGACGTCTGGTTCCAGGACGTTAATCACGGTGTTGCGGTCGGTGCTTACGGTGCATTGCTGGAAACCACCGACGGCGGCAAGAACTGGCAAGACGTCAGCGACCGTCTCGACAACCAGGACCAGTTCCACCTCAACGCCATCGCCGCCGTCAAGGACGCCGGGCTGTTCATCGTCGGCGAGCAGGGCAGCATGTTCCGCTCCCCGGACTGGGGCCAGACCTGGGAGAAAATCCAGGGGCCGTATCAAGGCTCGTTGTTCGGCGTGATCGGCACCGCGCAGGCGCAGACTCTGTTGGCCTACGGCCTGCGCGGCAACCTCTACCGCTCCAGCGATTTCGGCAGCACCTGGCAGCAGGTCGAACTCAAGGCCGCGCGCGGTGCGCTGGAGTTCGGTCTGTCCGGCGCGACCCTGCTCGCGGATGGCTCGACTGTGATCGTCGGCAACGGCGGCTCGGTGATCAGCAGCAGCGACAACGGCGAAACCTTCAGCGTGTTCAACCGCCCGGACCGCATCTCGCTGTCCTCGGTGACGGCGGCCGGTGACGGCAATCTGATTCTGACCGGGCAGGGCGGCGTGCACACCACGCAGCCCAACGGCGCCGAGATCAATAATAAGAAGGCGGGGCTATGACTTCCTTGATCACTCCTCAGCAGGACAAAGCGACGCTCCTCGAACGTCTGATTTTCAACAACCGCCCGGCCGTGATCCTGATCTGTCTGGTGGTCAGCATCTTCCTGTTCTGGCAGGCCACGCTGATCCGGCCGTCCACCAGTTTCGAAAAAATGATCCCGCTCAAGCATCCGTTCATCGAAAAGATGATGGAGCACCGCAACGATCTGGCGAACCTGGGCAACACCGTACGGATTTCGGTGGAAGCCAAAGACGGCGACATCTTCTCCAAGGAGTACATGGAGACCCTGCGGCAGATCAACGACGAGGTGTTCTACATCTCCGGCGTCGACCGCTCCGGCCTCAAGTCGCTGTGGAGTCCGAGCGTACGCTGGACCGAAGTGACCGAGGAAGGTTTTGCCGGCGGTGAAGTGATTCCGCAGAGCTACGACGGCTCGCCGGACAGCCTCGACATGCTGCGCAACAACGTCCTAAAGTCGGGGCAGGTCGGGCGTTTGGTGTCCAATGACTTCAAGTCGAGCATCGTCGACATCCCGCTGCTGGAGTCCTACCCGGACCCGCAGGATCAGGGCAAGCTGCTGGCGCTGGACTACCGCCAGTTCTCCCATGAACTCGAAGACAAGATCCGCAACAAGTTCGAAGCGCAGAACCCCAACGTCAAGATCCACATCGTCGGTTTCGCCAAGAAGGTCGGTGACCTGATCGACGGGCTGGTGATGGTGGTGATGTTCTTCGGCATCGCTTTCGTCATCACCTTGATCCTGCTGCTGTGGTTCACCAACTGCCTGCGCAGTACCGTGGCGGTGTTGAGCACCACACTGGTGGCGGTGGTCTGGCAGCTCGGGCTGATGCACTTCTTCGGTTTCGGACTCGATCCGTATTCGATGCTGGTGCCGTTCCTGATCTTCGCCATCGGCATTTCCCACGGTGTGCAGAAGATCAACGGGATCGCCCTGCAATCCAGCGAAGCCGATAACGCCCTGACGGCGGCGCGGCGCACGTTCCGGCAATTGTTCCTGCCGGGGATGATCGCGATTCTTGCCGACGCCGTGGGCTTCATCACGCTGCTGATCATCGACATCGGGGTGATCCGCGAACTGGCGATTGGCGCCTCCATCGGCGTGGCGGTGATCGTGTTCACCAACCTGATCCTGCTGCCGGTGGCGATTTCCTATGTCGGCATCAGCAAACGCGCGATTGCCAAGAGCAAGAAGGACGCGAATCGCGAGCATCCGTTCTGGCGTTTCCTGTCGAACTTCGCCAGCCCGAAAGTCGCACCGATCTCCATCGCTCTGGCGCTGATCGCTTTCGGCGGCGGCCTCTGGTACAGCCAGAACCTGAAAATCGGCGACCTCGATCAAGGTGCGCCGGAGCTGCGCCCGGACTCGCGCTACAACAAGGACAACAATTTCATCATCAACAACTATTCCACCAGTTCCGATGTGCTGGTGGTGATGGTCAAGACCGCCACCGAAGGCTGCTCGCGCTACGAAGCCATGGCGCCGATCGATGAGCTGATGTGGAAGATGCAGAACACCGAGGGCGTGCAGTCGGCGATCTCGCTGGTGACCGTGTCCAAGCAGATGATCAAGGGCATGAACGAGGGCAACCTGAAATGGGAAACCCTGTCGCGCAACCCGGATGTGCTGAACAACTCGATCGCCCGCGCTGACGGCCTGTACAACAACAGCTGTTCGCTGGCGCCGGTGCTGATCTTCCTCAACGACCACAAGGCCGAAACCCTCGACCGTGCGGTACACGCGGTGCAGGAATTCGCCAAGGCCAACAACAAGGACGGCCTGGAATTCATCCTCGCCGCCGGTAACGCCGGGATCGAGGCGGCCACCAACGAAGTGATCAAACAGGCCGAACTGACCATCCTGATCCTGGTGTACATCTGCGTCGCGGTGATGTGCATGATCACCTTCCGTTCATGGGCGGCGACCCTGTGCATCGTCCTGCCGCTGGTCCTGACCTCGGTGCTGGGCAACGCGCTGATGGCGTTCATGGGCATCGGCGTCAAGGTCGCGACCCTGCCGGTGGTGGCGCTGGGCGTGGGGATTGGCGTGGACTACGGGATCTACATCTACAGCCGTCTGGAAAGTTTCCTGCGCGCCGGGCTGCCGTTGCAGGAAGCCTATTACCAGACCCTGAAATCCACCGGTAAAGCGGTGCTGTTCACCGGTCTGTGCCTGGCCATCGGCGTGTGTACCTGGATCTTCTCGGCGATCAAGTTCCAGGCCGACATGGGCCTGATGCTGACCTTCATGTTGCTGTGGAACATGTTCGGTGCGCTGTGGCTGCTGCCGGCGCTGGCGAAGTTCCTGATCAAACCGGAGAAGCTGGCGGGGCAGAAGGGCAATTCGCTGTTTGCTCACTGATCCGGATGCCTGAAACGACGAAGCCGCAACCTTAGGGTTGCGGCTTTTTTATGAGTCAAGATCAAAAGCCCCTCACCCTAGCCCTCTCCCAGAGGGAGAGGGGACTGACCGAGGTGTGCGGCTTGATACATCGACCTGGAAATACCGAATCGATTATGGATTCACAGCAAATCATGAGATTTGAGATACCAGCCGATTATGGATTCAAAGCAAATCGTTCACGTCGGTGTAGGTCGTCAATATTCCCGGATCGGTCCCCTCTCCCTCGGGGAGAGGGCTAGGGTGAGGGCAAGCGGTCTCAAGGCTTACGAAAGATCCGCCCCAAGCACAACACTCAAGGCACTGCGCGCATCATCCAGCTGCACCAGCGTCGCGTGGCGGGCGCCAAGGGCATCACGGTTCTCGATCGCGGTAAGAATCGCCTTGTGCCGCGGCAGCGCCAGTTCATGCAGATTCGGCCGTTGATTCGAATGCTTCAACGCCTCGGCAATCGCCACCGAAAGCATGTTGCACAGGTTCGCCAGCAGATCGTTATGGGTCGCGTCAGCGATGCGGCTGTGGAAGTCCAGGTCCGGTTGCAGCAAGGCTTCCGGCGTCGGCGCTGATTCCATGCGTTGATAGGCCTCGCCGATGGCGGCGATGTCGGCCTCGGTCGCGTGCTGGGCGGCGAGGGCGGCAGCGGCCGGTTCGATGATGCTGCGCACACTGGTCAGCACATTGAAGAATTCATTCTGCGGGCTGCTTTGCATCAGCCAGTGCAGCACATCCGGGTCGAGCATGTGCCATTCGCGACGGGCCTTGACCACCGTGCCGACGCGCGGTTTTGAATACACCAGCCCCTTGGCCACCAGCACCCGCGTGGCTTCGCGCAACACCGGCCGGCTCACCGCGTATTCCTCGCACAACAGCGCTTCGGCGGGCAGTTTGTCGTCGGGCAAAAAACGTCCGGAGACGATCTGCATGCCCAGTTCCTGGACAATGCGCGAGTGCATGCTTTTACGGTCGGAAGGTTTGCGGTAATCCATGGGGAACGGCGCGATCCTGAGCGATGGAGATGCCGCGCATCATAGCAGGCGTGCGGCGATCTTGAGGCTGATGCATAGCAAATGTAGGAGTGAGCCTGCTCGCGATGGCGGTGTGTCAGTCAGCATCGATACCAACTGGCGGACCGCTATCG
>NZ_JASCPO010000329.1:0-4890 GCF_029960145.1 Pseudomonas sp. PS01299
GGGCTTGCTCGCGAAAGGGTCGTGCCAGTCGACATTGATTTCATTTGACCCACCGCATTCGCGAGCAAGCCCGCTCCCACAGGAGATCGGTGGTGAGTTTGAGAGGGTTGTCTGTAGTCGCATGCGCCGATTTTCGAAGGCTTTTTCGACAGGAAAAGTAGGGCAAATCTGATTTTCCCGTCACCCACCCAACACCTCTTGCCCCTCATGCAGAATCGCCCGCCCTCAATCTGCAGAGAGACATCGGATGTTCGCGCCTGCCAATCAACCGCGTTTCACGTTGACCCTCGAAGGCGCCCAAGTTGATCTCAAAGTCCTTGAGTTCACGGGCAAGGAAGCCATCAGCCAACCGTTTCGTTTCGAGCTGGAACTGGTCAGTGAGCGTCCGGATCTGGACCTCGAAAGCCTGCTGCACCGTCAGGCGTTTCTTAGCTTCGATGCAGATGGCAGCGGCATTCATGGTCAGATTTATCAGGTCGGGCAGGGCGATTCCGGGAAACGTCTGACGCGCTACCACCTGAGCCTGGTGTCGCGTCTGACCTACCTCGGTCACCGCATCAACCAGCGGATTTTTCAGCATCAGACGGTTCCGCAGATCGTCGCGCAGATCCTCAAGGATCACGCAATCCTGCGCGATGCCTTCGAGTTCCGCCTCGGCAGCGATTACCCGGTGCGGGAATATTGCGTGCAATACGCCGAGAGCGATCTGGCGTTCATCCAGCGCCTGTGTGCCGAGGTCGGCATTCATTACCACTTTCAGCACAGCCCGGAGGGGCATGTGCTGGTGTTCGGCGACGATCAAACGGTGTTTCCGCGCCTGGCCGAACCGACGCTGTATCTGCCGGGTAGCGGCATGGCGTCGACGGCGCCGGCCATCAAGCGCTTCAACGTCCGGGTGGAGACTCGCACCAGCGTGGTCACCCGGCGCGACTACAACTTCGAAAAGCCGCGACTGCAACTGCAAAGCCGCAGCGACAGTGAGCAGCGCCCGGTGCTCGAGGACTATCACTTTCCCGGCCAATTCAACGATCGAGAAACCGGCAGGCAACTGGCGCAACGTACGCTGGAAAGGCATGTCGCCGACTACCGTCAGGCTGAGGGCATCAGCGACGTATCCGCACTGGTTTGCGGACATTTCCTGCAACTGAGCGAGCATCCGCGCCAGGACTGGAATGACCTGTGGCTGCTCACCGCCATCGAGCATCATGGCCGACAGCCGCAAGTGCTGGAGGAATCGGTGACCAGCGATGGGGAAACATTCCAGGGTTACCGTAATACCTTTCTTGCCACGCCGTGGGAGGTGTTCTTTCGTCCGGCGTTGGGGCCGGAAAAACCGCGCATGCCCGGTTATCAACCGGCCGTGGTCACCGGGCCGCAAGACACGGAAATCCATTGCGACGAGTACGGCCGGGTCAAGGTGCAACTGGCCTGGGATCGTGACGGCGAGCTCAACGAGCATTCCAGTTGCTGGCTGCGCGTTGCCACGGGTTGGGCGCATGATCATTACGGCAGCGTGCTGATCCCGCGGGTCGGCATGGAAGTGCTGGTCGGTTTCATCGACGCTGATGCCGACAAACCGTTGGTGATGGGTTGCCTGCCAAACGCCGCAACTCCGCTGCCGCTGGACCTGCCCGCCGACCAGACCCGCAGCATCTTCCGCAGCCAGAGCAGCCCCGGTGGTGGCGGTTACAACGAGCTGCGCATCGAGGACAAAAAGGGCGCCGAAGAAATCTACCTGCGCGCCCAGCGCAACTGGACGCAGCATGTCCTGCACGACCAGCAGGTGCAGGTCGACAACCAGCGCAGCATTGTCGTCACTGGCCTTGCCAGCCATGAACTCAAGGCTGACGAGCAGCGCATCACCCACGGCCAGCGCCAGACCGAAGTGAAACAGGACGATCACCTCACGGTTATTGGTGATCGGCATATTCGGGTGAGTAGTCAGGCAACCAGTGCGAGCGCACAAATTCACGTCAGTGCCGGGCAACAAGTGGTGATCGACGGTGGCGCGAGCGCGACGATTCAGGCCGGCGGGCAATGGATCAACATCGGCCCCGGCGGGATTTTCAGTAGCGTGCCGATTGTCGTGGGTGGGGCGCCAATGGCGGCGATGAGCGCGGCGCCGAGTGTGCCGGGGTTGCCGGTAAAACTCGCAGCAGCACCAGCGGCCATGCTCACTGCTGCGCAAATCATGAGCTTTAAAGGTGATGCACCATTCTGCGAAGAGTGCGAGCGTTGCAAGGACGGTGTCTGTGCAGCTTGAGTGCCTCACACCTGCAGAGTGGTTGGCGCGTGAACCGCTGAAACCTGCGGAGCAACTGTTCGCGATCTTCAGTAGCGCCAGCGACGCCAGGCCTCCGCTGGTTGCACCGAGCCCGATCTGGGCAGAGACGATCTACGCCGAGTGGGATGCGGTGATGCCCTTCGTGGGAATTGTCGCGGCGGACAGTGAGTTTCTCGACTGGGTGGCGAGTACCGAGTCTCGCGACTGGGGGTGGTTGGCGGTGTCCTCGGCGAGCCTGGAGGTGGTAGTTGAGCACTTTCGCAGCCTGACTCAAGTGCTGATGCCGGACGGCGCAGCGGTGTTTTTTCGCTTCTGGGATGGGCGGTTTTTGTTGCCGATCCTGCAGTCCGATGAAGTGCAATCTGCGCAGTTGATGCCGGTGATCTCGCGCGGCTTGATCAATGGACAGGCCGTGGATATCGGGGGCAGGGCGCAGGTTTCAGGGCGGGTGTTTCCCTGGTGGAAAGTGCCTGAGTCAGTGCTGGCTTCAGCAGGGAATTCAGTCCGGATCGGGAATGCGCTGCAGTGGCTGAGCGAGGAGCATCCGGCGCTGTACGAGGCGTTTCCGCAGGCTGTGTTGCGCTG
The DNA here is from genome assembly GCF_029960145.1 of Pseudomonas sp. PS01299. Classification (NCBI taxonomy): domain Bacteria; kingdom Pseudomonadati; phylum Pseudomonadota; class Gammaproteobacteria; order Pseudomonadales; family Pseudomonadaceae; genus Pseudomonas; species Pseudomonas sp. PS01299. The sequence goes on from NZ_JASCPO010000329.1 coordinate 2,870, forward strand.
CAAGGTTCAGCAGTTTTTTCAGGTTTCGGCGTCGGAAGAATCGTCGCAATCGGCGTTATTGGCATATTTGCAGGACGAAGCGGAGTGAAATTTCCGGGCGAAGGCTTCGGAAATTTCCCGCGAGTTGCGGCGGATTTCATGAACTGGTGGGCGGTGGGTTGCGGGGATAGTCTTTTCGTTGTCACCGCGAGAGTGGTGACAGGGTGTAGGAACCCGTTACCTATGGTGCATCAGCGCTGTTGATTTAATTGCGACATGTAACTTGTGCCAGCAATATCTTTAGCGGCGGCTGTGTGCGGGGCACGCTTTGGCGTGGCCGAATTCCATGGGTCGGTTCCTACTCCCGTGCACAGCTGCCACCCGATCCCGTAGGAAGGAGCGAGGCAGTTCATTTTCACATCCATGGTAGAAAACATGACGATGCTTAAACCCGACCCACCCTACGAAAAAATCATCCCCCATCCCGATAATCGCTTCATGGCCCTGACCGGCAATTGCAGCGACATGCCCACTCTGTTCATCGACACCCAAGTCCCCCTCGACATCCTCATGGACGCCGCCAACCACCGCATCCGCGCCGTGATTCAAGTGCTGGAAAACATGTGCATGCGCGGCTCGGTCGAATGCGACTCGATCATCCTCAGCGACTTCGCCATGCTCTGCGCCATTCCGCTGCGTGACGGCTGTGATGTGCTGGATGTGATTGGCAAACGCCTCGGCAACCTGTCCCTTTAAGCCTGAGAGCGTTTTTGTGGCGAGGGAGCTTGCTCCCGCTCGGCTGCGTAGCAGCCGCAACCCGGTTGTCGCGGTGTCAGACGAAATGGGGGATTGAGGTCTTGGGGCCGCTGCGCAGCCCATCGGGGATGAATCCCCTCGCCACAAAGGCAAGGGCAAAAGATCGCAGCCTTCGGCAGCTCCTACAGGGGGGAACGCCAATCCCGTGTAGGAGCTGCCGAAGGCTGCGATCTTTGCTGTTGAGGTCCGCTCGGCCGCCAACCCCTGACTTGCCGCCCGGTAAAAGGTAAACTTTGCGCCCTTCGCAGGAGCAGCCATGAATTATCGTCACGCCTTCCATGCCGGCAATCACGCCGATGTGTTCAAACACCTGACCTTGACCCGCCTCATCGCGCTGATGTCGCGCAAGGAGCAGCCGTTTGCCTATCTCGACACGCACGCCGGTATCGGTTTGTATGACTTGCAGGGTGATCAGGCCAACCGTACCGGCGAGTACCTGGAAGGCATTGCGCGTTTGTGGGATCAGCCGGATCTGCCGGCGCTGACCGCCGACTACATGAAGGTGCTGCACGAGATGAACCCGGATGGCCAGTTGCGCTACTACCCGGGTTCGCCGGAGTTGGCGCGGCGTCTGACCCGGCCGCAGGATCGGGTGATGCTCAACGAGAAACACCCGGAAGACGGCGTGCAGCTCAAAGAGAACATGGCCGGTGACCGTCGGGTGAAAGTGCATCTGGGCGAGGGCTGGCATGTGGCGCGGGCGATGCTGCCGGTGCAGGAGAAGCGTGCGGTGATGTTGATCGATCCGCCGTTCGAGCAGCTCGACGAGATGCAAAAGTGTGCGGCGTCGCTGAAAGAAGCGATTGGCCGGATGCGCCAAACCGTGGCGGCGATCTGGTACCCGGTAAAGGACCAGCGTGCGCTGCGACGTTTCTATCAGGATCTGGCTGGTACCGGTGCGCCGAAGTTGCTGCGCGTGGAACTGCTGGTGCATCCGCTGGATACGCCGAACAGCCTCAACGGCTCGGGGATGGCGATTGCCAATCCGCCGTGGGGGCTGGAGGAAGAATTGCGTGAGCTGCTGCCGTGGTTGTCGAAGAAGCTTGGGCAGACTCAGGGTGGGTGGCAGATGGATTGGTTGATTGCTGAAAGCTGATCAACTGTTTTAGCGGTGTCTGAACGGACGCCTTCGCGGGCAAGCCCGCTCCCACAAAGTACTGCGCCATTTTGAAGTCGGCGCTAAACCTGTGGGAGCGGGGTTGCCCGCGCTGGTTTGGGGGTTTGTT
>NZ_JASCPO010000032.1:0-41781 GCF_029960145.1 Pseudomonas sp. PS01299
GGCTTGCTCGCGAAAGCGCTGGGTCAGACACAGATGAATTGACTGACACACCGCTTTCGCGAGCAAGCCCGCTCCCACAGGCGGACTGCGTTTCTCCAAATCACTGCGCCATATCAAGCAAACGATAATTCCTCTTATTCAAACTCACTCGCCCTGTTAGACTTTGCGCCTTTGTTTTCGCCCGTCCGCAGGATGTCTGATGCCCTCGCTGCCGCTTCGCTTGTCCGCACTGTTTCTGGCCCTGGGCCTGAGTGCCTGCGATGACGCCCCGCGTTTTACCAAGGCTGAGCCGGGTGAAGCGCGTTCGGGCGGGGCGGCGACCGTGCGCAAGACCGATCAGAACGCTTTCTCCCTGCCCTCGGCCAATCTGCCGCCGTCGCGCCGGGTCGACTTCAGTGTCGGCAACAGCTTTTTCCGCAGTCCGTGGGTGATCGCCCCGTCGACCACCACCGCCCGCGATGGCCTCGGCCCGCTGTTCAACACCAACGCCTGCCAGAACTGCCACATCAAGGATGGTCGTGGACATCCGCCAACGCCGGATGCGGCGAACGCGGTGTCGATGCTGGTGCGTCTGTCGATTCCCGATTCGCCGGCCTATGCCAAAGTCATCGAGCAAGTCGGCGTGGTGCCCGAGCCGGTCTACGGCGGCCAGTTCCAGGACATGGCCGTGCCCGGGGTCACCCCGGAAGGCAAGGTGCGCGTCGAGTACACCCCGGTGCCGATCCGTTTCAAGGACGGCACCGAAGTCGAGCTGCGCAAACCGGTTCTGCAATTCACTCAGTTGGGCTACGGCCCGATGCACCCGGACACGCGTTTCTCGGCCCGCGTCGCACCGCCGATGATCGGCCTCGGCCTGCTCGAAGCCATTCCCGAAGAAGCGATCCTCGCCAACGCCGCCGCGCAGGCCAAAGAGAACAACGGCATTAAGGGTCGCGTAAATCGGGTCTGGGACGATGAGTTACAGAAAACCGTGGCCGGCCGTTTTGGCTGGAAAGCCGGACAACCGAATCTCAATCAGCAGAATGTCCACGCGTTTTCCGGGGACATGGGCCTGACCACCAGCCTGAGACCCTTCGATGACTGCACCGACGCGCAAACCGCGTGCAAGCAGGCGCCGAATGGCAATGGCCCGGACGGCGAGCCGGAAGTCAGCGACAACATCCTGCGTCTGGTGCTGTTCTACACACGCAACCTCGCAGTGCCGGCACGTCGTGGCGTCAACGACCAACAAGTGCTGGCCGGCAAAAACCTGTTCTTCCAGGCTGGCTGCCAGTCCTGCCACACACCGAAATACACCACCGCCGCCAACGCCGCCGAACCTGAACTGGCCAATCAAGTGATTCGCCCGTACAGCGACCTGCTGCTGCACGACATGGGCGACGGTCTGGCCGACAACCGCACTGAATTCAAGGCCTCCGGCCGCGACTGGCGCACCCCGCCGTTGTGGGGGATCGGCCTGACGCAAGCGGTCAGTGGTCACACTCAGTTTCTGCATGACGGCCGCGCCCGCAACCTGCTCGAAGCCGTGCTCTGGCATGGCGGCGAAGCGCAGCAGGCGCAGCAACAGGTTTTGTCTTTCAACGCCGAGCAGCGTGCTGCGCTGCTGGCGTTCTTGAACTCACTTTAAACACTTAAAAGAATCGGGAGCCCGACATGTTCCGTCCCAAGTTGTTGTTCACCAGCCTTGCCGCACTCGCCCTCGGCGCCTGCTCGCCGCAGGACCCGCAAGCGGTCACGTCGGCAGCCATCGCCAAATCGGTGATCCTGCCGACTTACACCCGTTGGGTCGAAGCCGACAAGCAACTGGCCGTGAGCGCCCTCGCCTACTGTCAGGGCAAGGAAACCCTGGAAACCGCTCGCGCCGACTTCCTGCACGCGCAGAAAGCCTGGGCCGAGCTGCAACCGCTGCTGATCGGCCCATTGGCCGAGGGCAACCGTTCGTGGCAGGTGCAGTTCTGGCCGGACAAGAAAAACCTCGTTGGTCGTCAGGTCGAGCAACTGGTGGTCGCCCAGCCGCAGATCGACGCCGCCGCTCTGGCCAAATCCAGCGTGGTGGTGCAGGGCCTGTCGGCTTACGAATACATCCTGTTCGATGAAAAACCGGACGTCGCCAACGCCGAGCAGAAAGCCAAGTACTGCCCACTGTTGATCGCCATCGGCGAGCGCCAGAAGCAACTGGCCGAAGAGATTCTGCAGAGCTGGAACAACACCGACGGCATGCTCGCGCAAATGAGCAAGTTCCCCAACCAGCGCTACGCCGACTCCCACGAAGCGATCGCCGATCTGCTGCGTGTGCAGGTCACCGCCCTCGACACCCTGAAGAAAAAACTCGGCACACCAATGGGCCGTCAGAGCAAAGGCGTGCCGCAACCGTTCCAGGCTGATGCGTGGCGCAGCCAGTCGTCGCTGACCGCGCTGGAAGCCAGCCTCGCTGCAGCCAAAACCGTCTGGGAAGGCGTCGACAACAAAGGCCTGCGCGGTCTGCTGCCGGCCGAGCAGAAACCGTTGGCGGACAAGATCGACGCCGCTTACGCCGCGTCGCTGAAACTGTTCGACAGCAGCCAGCGCTCGCTGACCGAAATGCTCCAGGACGACGCCGGTCGTCAACAACTCAACGATCTCTACGACAGCCTCAACGTCGTCCATCGCCTGCACGAAGGCGAACTGGCCAAGGCGCTGGGCATCCAACTGGGCTTCAACGCCAACGACGGTGACTGATGAGGGCAAGTGCCATGCTGCGACGCCAGGCTCTGACTTTAGGTAGTTTGCTGCTGGGAGCAGTGACACTGGGCGGCTGGACGCTGTTCAAGCGCAAGGATCAGAGCCCGCTGTTGCTCTCGGCGCGCGATGACACCGACGGCAAGCATTACGCCGTCGGTTATCGGCTGGACGGTACGCGGGTGTTCGCCACCGAGGTCGGCCAGCGCTGCCACGACATCATCAACCACCCGACGCTGCCGATCGCGCTGTTCGTCGCCCGCCGCCCGGGCACCGAGAGCTACCTGATCGATCTGCGCGACGGGACGTTGCTGCAAACCGTGACTTCTCAGCCGAACCGGCATTTCTACGGCCACGCCGTGGTGCACAAGGACGGCGAATACCTGTACGCCACCGAGAACGACACCACGGATCCGGGGCGTGGCCTGCTCGGGGTGTACAAGTTCGAAGGCGAGCGGCTGGTGCACAGCGGCGAGATTTCCACCCATGGCCTCGGCCCGCATCAGGTGTCGTGGATGCCCGATGGCGAAACCCTGGTGGTGGCCAACGGCGGGATCCGCACCGAGGCCGAAAGCCGCGTCGACATGAACCTCAACGCCATGGAACCGAGCCTGGTGCTGATGCAGCGCGATGGCACCCTGCTGAGCAAGGAAACCCTTTCCCAGCAGATGAACAGCGTGCGTCACTTGGGCATTGCCAGCGACGGCACCATCGTCGCCGGCCAGCAGTTCATGGGCGCCTCGCATGAGCGCTCCGAGCTGTTGGCGATCAAGCGTCCGGGCCAGCCCTTCGTGGCATTCCCGGTGCCAGAGCATCAGTTGCAGTCGATGGGTCATTACACCGCCAGCGTCGCAGTGCACAGCGATCTGCGGTTGGTGGCGCTGACCGCGCCGCGTGGCAATCGCTTCTTCATCTGGGACCTGGACAGCGGCGAAGTGCGTCTCGACGCGCCGCTGCCCGATTGCGCCGGTGTTGGTGCGGTGCAGGACGGCTTCGTCGTGACCTCGGGTCAGGGCCGTTGCCGCTACTACGATTGCCGCCAGGATGAGCTGCTGGCCAAGCCGCTGGAATTGCCGGCGGGGCTCTGGGATAACCATCTGCATTTGATCGCATAACCCACCTGTTCTGAGTACGACTCATAACCTGTGGCGAGGGGATTTATCTCCGATCGGCTGCGCAGCAGTCGCAAAACCATCGCACACGGTTCAATTGACAGACCGCGGTTTCAGGTTTTGGGGCGGCTTCGCCACCCATCGGGGATAAATCCCCTCACCACAGGTTCAGTGTTTAGACTTCCTCACTCCGTCCTCCCCTGTAATAACTGCCAGTTGGAATCCCCACCTGACTCGGAGTAATGTGCCCGCCTGTCTCACCTGATTTATCCAAGGAACTGGAAATATGCTGCGTCGCCGCATGCTGATCATGTTGGGTGTTGTCTTGCTGGTCGTCCTGGTATTGGGCGGGTACAAAGCCTTTTCGATCTACACCATGATCCAGGGCTTCTCCAAACCAAAACCGCCGATCAGTGTCGCGGTGGCCCGCGCCAGCGAACAGCCGTGGCAGATGCGTTTGCCCACCGTCGGCTCGCTGAAGGCCTTGCAAGGCGTCGAGCTGAGTCTGGAAGTCGCCGGCACCGTCACCGAACTCAAATTCGAATCCGGACAGAAGGTCAAGGCCGGGCAACCGCTGCTGCAGCTCGACAGCGCGGTCGAGACCGCCCTGCTGGAAACCGCCAAGGCTGACCTGGGACTGGCGCAACTGGATTTCGGTCGCGGCAGCCAACTGGTCGACAGCCGCGCGATCTCCAAAGGCGAGTACGACCGTCTCTCCGCCGTGTTGCAAAAGAACAAGGCCACGGTCAATCAGCTCAACGCTTCGCTGGCGAAAAAACGCATCCTCGCGCCATTCAGCGGCACCATCGGCATCCGTCAGGTGGATGTCGGCGACTACCTCGCCAGCGGCACCAAAATCGCCACCCTGCAGGATCTGAGCAGCCTCTACGCCGACTTCTATGTGCCCGAGCAATCGGTGCCAAAACTGGCCATCGGGCAACCGGTGCAGATTGGTGTCGCGGCCTATCCCGGGCAGAACTTCCCCGGCGCCATCAGCGCGATCAACCCGATTGTCGAGAGCACCACACGCAATATTCTGGTGCGCGCGACCCTGGCCAACCCCGACGGCAAATTGCTGCCGGGGATGTTCGCCAGCCTCAACGTGTTGCTGCCCGATCCGCAGAAACACATCGTGGTGCCGGAAAGCGCGATCACCTACACCCTCTACGGCAACTCGCTGTACGTGGTCGGGCAGAAAAAGGCCGAGGACGGGAGCGTCGAAAAAGACGACAAGGGCCAACCGGTACTGATCGCCGAACGTCGCTTCATCGAGACCGGTGAGCGCCGCGATGGCCTGGTGATGATCAACAAGGGCGTGCAGAGCGGCGAACAAGTGGTGACTGCCGGCCAGATCAAACTGGACAACGGCGCACACATTGTCATCAGCGACGACAAGACCCTCGGCGAGCAGAACAGTCCGCCTCGCGCCGACTGATCAAGGAATCCCCATGGCTTTTACCGATCCGTTCATCCGCCGCCCGGTGCTCGCCACCGTGGTCAGCCTGCTGATTGTGCTGCTGGGTTTCCAGGCCTGGAGCAAGCTGCCGCTGCGCCAGTACCCGCAAATGGAAAACGCCCTGATCACGGTGACCACTGCCTACCCCGGGGCCAACGCCGAGACCATTCAGGGCTACATCACTCAACCGATGCAACAGAGCCTGGCGAGCGCCGAAGGCATCGACTACATGACCTCGGTCAGCCGCCAGAACTTCTCGGTGATCTCGATCTACGCGCGCATCGGTTCCAACACCGACCGTCTGTTCACCGAACTGCTGGCCAAGGCCAATGAGGTGAAGAACAAACTGCCGCAGGACGCCGAAGACCCGGTGCTGAGCAAGGAATCGGCCGACGCCTCGGCGCTGATGTACATCAGTTTCTTCAGCAAGGACTTGAGCAACCCGCAGATCACCGACTACCTGTCGCGGGTGATCCAGCCGAAACTGGCGACCCTGCCGGGCATGGCCGAGGCGGAGATTCTCGGTAATCAGGTATTCGCCATGCGCCTGTGGCTCGACCCGGTGAAGCTCGCCGGTTTCGGCCTCAGCGCCAGCGACGTGACCAACGCCGTGCGCCAGTACAACTTCCTCTCCGCCGCTGGCGAGGTGAAGGGCGAGTACGTGGTCACCAGCATCAACGCCAACACCGAACTGAAATCCGCCGAAGCCTTCGCGGCGATTCCGCTCAAGGTCAGTGGCGACAGCCGCGTGCTGCTCAGCGATGTCGCGCGGGTCGAGATGGGCGCGGAAAACTACGACTCGATCAGCTCGTTCGGCGGCACGCCGTCGGTGTACATCGGCATCAAGGCCACGCCGGGCGCCAACCCGCTGGACGTGATCCGGGAAGTGCGCAAGCTGATGCCGGAGCTGGAAGCGCAATTGCCGCCCAACCTCAAGAGCGAGATTGCCTACGACGCCACCCAGTTCATCCAGGCCTCGATCGACGAAGTGGTGAAAACCCTGTTCGAAGCGGTGCTGATCGTGATTGTGGTGGTGTTCCTGTTCCTCGGCGCGTTGCGCTCGGTGGTGATCCCGGTGGTGACCATCCCGCTGTCGATGATCGGCGTGATGTTCTTCATGCAGATGATGGGCTACTCGATCAACCTGCTGACCCTGCTGGCGATGGTGCTGGCCATCGGTCTGGTGGTGGATGACGCGATTGTGGTGGTGGAGAACATCCACCGGCATATCGAGGAAGGCAAGACGCCGCTGGAGGCCGCGCTGGAAGGTGCGCGGGAAATCGCCATGCCGGTGGTGTCGATGACCATCACCCTGGCGGCGGTGTATGCGCCGATCGGCTTCCTCACCGGGCTGACCGGGGCCTTGTTCAAGGAGTTCGCCCTGACCCTGGCCGGCGCCGTGGTGATCTCCGGGATCGTCGCCCTGACCCTGTCGCCGATGATGTGCGCCCTGCTGTTACGCCACGAAGAAAACCCCAGTGGCCTGGCACACCGCCTCGACCGCATTTTCGACAGCCTCAAACGCCGCTACCAGAGCATGCTCCACGGCACACTGAATACGCGGCCGGTGGTGCTGGTGTTCGCGGTGATCGTGTTGTGCCTGATCCCGGTGTTTCTCAAGTTCACCAAGTCGGAACTGGCGCCGGACGAGGATCAGGGCATCATCTTCATGATGGCCACGGCCCCCCAGCCGACCAACCTCGATTACCTGAGCACTTACACCGACGAATTCATCAAGATCTTCAAGGAGTTTCCGGAGTACTACTCCTCGTTTCAGATCAACGGCTACAACGGTGTGCAAGCGGGCATCGGCGGCTTCCTGCTCAAGCCATGGAACGAGCGCAGCCGCACGCAGATGCAGATCCTGCCCGAGGTCCAAGGCAAACTGGCGAGTATCCCCGGCCTGCAGATTTTCGGCTTCAACCTGCCCTCCCTGCCTGGCACCGGTGAAGGTTTGCCGTTCGAATTCGTGGTCAATACCGCCAACGACTACGAATTGCTGCTGCAAGTGGCCGACCGGATCAAGAAACGTGCGATGGAGTCGGGCAAGTTCGCCTTCGTCGACCTCGATCTGGCGTTCGACAAGCCGGAAGTGGTCGTCGATATCGACCGTGCCAAAGCCGCGCAGATGGGCGTGTCGATGCAGGATCTGGGCGGCACCCTGGCGACGCTGCTGGGTGAGGCGGAAATCAACCGTTTCACCATCGAAGGCCGCAGTTACAAAGTGATTGCCCAGGTCGAACGACCGTACCGCGAAAACCCTGGCTGGCTGAACAACTACTACGTGAAGAACACCCAGGGCGAGCTGCTGCCGCTGTCGACGCTGATCAAGGTCAGCGACCGGGCGCGACCGCGCCAGCTCAACCAGTTCCAGCAACTCAACGCGGCGAAGATTTCCGGATTCCCGTTGGTCAGCATGGGCGAGGCCATCGACACCGTGCTGCAGATCGCCCGGGAAGAAGCGCCTGCCGGGTTTGCCTTCGACTATGGCGGCGCCTCGCGCCAGTACGTGCAGGAAGGCAGCGCTCTGTGGGTAACCTTCGCCCTGGCGCTGGCGATCATTTTCCTGGTGCTGGCGGCGCAGTTCGAGAGCTTCCGTGATCCGCTGGTGATTCTGGTGACGGTGCCGCTGTCGATCTGTGGTGCGTTGATTCCGCTGTTCCTTGGCTGGTCGAGCATGAACATCTACACCCAGGTCGGACTGGTGACCCTGATCGGGCTGATCAGCAAGCACGGGATCCTGATCGTCGAGTTCGCCAACCAGCTGCGCAAGGACAAGGGCCTGACCGCGCGCGAAGCGGTCGAGGAAGCGGCGGCAATCCGCTTGCGCCCGGTGTTGATGACCACGGCGGCGATGGTGTTCGGCATGGTGCCGTTGATTCTGGCGACCGGTGCGGGCGCCGTGAGCCGGTTTGATATCGGCACCGTGATTGCAACGGGGATGTCGATCGGCACCCTGTTTACCCTGTTTGTGCTGCCGTGCATCTACACCCTATTGGCGAAACCCGATCCGAAATAACAGCGATTTACCCTTGTGGGAGCGGGCTTGCTCGCGAAAGCGTCAGGTCAGTCAACAGCAATGCTGAATGTGCCGGCCCCTTCGTGAGCAAGCCCACTCCCACCCTTGATCGCGGCCAGCCCCCCCAATCCTTCATCCACCACAGTCCCCTGTGGCAGCGGGCTTGCTCGCGAAAGCGTCAGGTCAGTCAACAGCCATGCTGAATGTGCCGGCCTCTTCGTGAGCAAGCCCACTCCCACCCTTGATCGCGGCAAGCCCCCCAATCCTTCATCCACCACAGTCCCCTGTGGGAGCGGGCTTGCTCGCGAAAGCGTCGGGTCAGTCAACAGCAATGCTGAATGTGCCGGCCCCTTCGTGAGCAAGCCCACTCCCACCCTTGATCGCGGCAAGCCCCCCCAATCCTTCATCCACCACAGTCCCCTGTGGGAGCGGGCTTGCTCGCGAAAGCGCCAGGTCAGTCAACAGCAATGCTGAATGTGCCGGCCCCTTCGTGAGCAAGCCCACTCCCACCCTTGATCGCGGCCAGCCACAAACCTGCCATCCATCGCCGATCCCACAGGGGAATGGTGTGATCCCTGGAACACGCGCAATAAAAAAGGCCTCGCATCTGCGAGGCCTTTCATTTTGGCTTCAATCGGTTCAACTCTGTGGCCTCATCCCTTGAGAAAGTCCGAACATGAACAACAACAGATCATGGTCAGGTTTAGTGGCCACGGAGGCTTTCGCCACCCGTGGTACTGCGCAGTGAGCATCGCCTGTGGTAGCACCGATCACCTGCATGCGGGGCTGCTCCCAGGCCGCCACCGCCAATGAAGCAACTGCCAAGGCTCCAACCAAAAACAAACCTCGTGCAATTTCGAGTTTCATCGCTATAAACCTTTGATAGCGCTGCCAAACGCCGTCTCATAAAAGTAGACGAGTTTTTTCCAGTCCGTGTCGCTGAACGACGAATGGCGACGCAATTGCTTCATGTCATGGGAGGCCGCGCGATAAGCGGTCAGACGCTGACGGCATTTCTCCAGATCGATCAATGCCACTTCGACCTGAGCCGAATCACCTTCGCCGGTCACCCGTACAAAAACGTGTTTGATGTAGATACAGCTGTGCTGCCAACGGCCCTTGTGCATGCGCGCGAGGTTTTCGGCCAGGTCTTTGAGGACGCGCTCGTAAACCGCTTCGCCATATTGGGCACGGCCACCGGCGGCTTCCCACTTCTCGAGTTCGTCGAAACCGTCCAGCGACTTGGTCACCAGCAGCGCACGCCACTTGTGTTGCGGATCGGGCTGCGCACCGCAGAAGACGATTTGCGGGACGCGTACGCCGAGGCGGCTGACACCGGTCAGGGCATCCAGCTCTCGCAAGACTGTCGGCCGGCCGAAGGGATGCAGCCAACTGCGATAGATATGTCCGGTCTGGCGCTTGGCATACAGTAACTGGCCGTCACGGCCCACGACTCGTTGCACACCACTTTCCCCGCCACGGCGCACGTTGGGTTCTTCCACCCATTCACCGCGCTGGTTCCAGTAGTAGTCGAAGCGATCTTGGGGAGCGACTTCCGTTTCTGCTGCTATTTGCACCGCCATCCTGTTACCTCTTGCGTAATACGTAAACCCGCCACATGGCATAGAGCGGAATGAAGTCCAGTTGTTCCTGAATGCGAAAACCTGCCTCTTCGAACTCTTTTTCTACTGTCACAGCCGGTAACACAAACCGGTTTTGGTAACCTTCCTGCCCGCGCCGCTGTTCAGCGCGTTTGCGTTTCCAGGCCTTGAAATTACCGTCCACCCACAACGAAATGATTACGCTGTCACGGGTGACACGCTCGAATTCGCGCAAAATCGTCCGCCGATGTTCGGCTTCACCGATGTGATGCAGCAAACGCATGCAGAAAATGCTGTCGACGGCGTTATCCGGCAAGGCAATGTCGAACGCTGACGTGTGCAAAGGTTGTACCCGTTTCACCACATCAGCCGGCTGCGCCTGCATCGCAGTCTTGATCATAGACTCGGAATTGTCCGCGCCAATGATCACCCGATTGGGTTTTTCCGCCAGCAACGGCCAGAAACGCCCTGCACCACACGGCAGATCCAGAACCAGCCCCGGCTCGCCCGCCAGCGTCAACGCCTTGCGGGCCAGTTGCTCGTCCCGCCAATGTGACAACCGACGACCGAGACCGTCCTGATGCTTGCGCAAATATTTTTGTGCATGCTGGTCATCATACTTTTCGGAAAAATCGAGCTTGATCGGTCTGCTCATTTTCAGGACTCCTGAATAACTGATGCCCCTACCATAGGTAGTGGCATGTCAGCGTCAGGTCGTCCCTTTGTGAAAATTACGTCAGGTAAACCGGCAAACTATTACAGGGTTTTACAGGGAGAAAGCAATAGCGCGGGGCCATCAGCGACCGTCAGCACGGCCCAGCGTCACCTCAAAGCGGCAGCCATTGGGCTGCATGGTGCTCAACGTCACCTCCCAGCCCTGGTTTTCACAGATCCGCTGCACCAGCGACAAACCCAGACCCAGGCCTTCGCCGCGCTTCTCATTGCCGCGCACGAAGGGCTGGAACATGGCCTCACGTTTTTCCTCGGGAATGCCGACGCCCGAGTCTTCGACGACGAAGCCGTTGTCGTTGAGCGTCAGGCGGATGAAGCCCTGCTCGGTGTAGTGGCAGGCGTTGCGCAACAAATTGCCCATGACCGCGCTGAGCAGAGTCGCGTTGAAGCGAGTGTCCGGCGGATTGCCCGGCTCGAACATCAGCCGCAGCCCTTTCGATTCGATCGGTTCACGCCAGATACTCAACAAGCCATCGGCCACCTGACTGATGTTCTGCTGCGGCGCTGAACCGGCGTCTTCACGCTGGGCGCGGGCGAGCATCAGGAAGGTCTGCACCAGTTCACGCATTTCTTCGCTGGCGCGGGCGATGCGCTCGACCTGGGCACGACCGCGTTGATCCAGCCCCGGATTTTCCAGCAGCAGTTCGCAGGAACTGGCCAGCACCATTAACGGCGTGCGCAGTTCGTGGCTGACGTCACTGGTGAACAGCCGCTCGCGGGTCAGCGCCTGACGCAGACGACCAAGCGTTGCATCGAACGCCACCGCCAGTTCGCCGACTTCGTCAGCCGCATAGTCCGGCGCCAGTGGCGGCGCCAGACCGAGCAACTGATCGCGATGCCGTACTTGCCGTGCCAGGCGCACCACCGGCGCCATGACCTTGCGCGCCAGCACCCAGCCGAGGAATACGGCCAGCGCCAGACTGAGCACAAAGCCCACCAGCACCACGGCAAACAGCACGCGTTCACGCTCTTCGAAATCGCTTTGATCCTGCAGCAGCACGTAGCGGCGACCGTCGACGATCTCGACCATCGCGTGATACGACAGCTGCTCGCGGAACACTTCGTGGAACCCCGCATCGAGGTGACGCAGATCCTTGGGCAGCTCGAAATCACCCGGTCCGCCGCTGAAATAGAACAACTGGTCCGGTTCCGGGCGATGGCTCCAGTCCGAGACGTTGTCCATCAGCAGCAGACGTTGCAGGTCGCCGCCCAGCCCCGCCGAAATCAGTTTCTCCTCCACCAGGTGCACGGTCGCCACGATGCCCATGGCGAAGGCCCCGGCCACCAGCGCACTCATCAGCGCAAAGGCGATGATGATCCGCTGGGAAAGGCTTTGCTTAAACTCCATCACGCCCCTCGGCCAGGCGGTAACCCACGCCGTGCACGGTTTGCAGCAACGGCTTGGCGAATGGCTTGTCGATCACCTGACGCAATTGGTGGACGTGGCTGCGCAGGCTGTCGCTGTCCGGGCAGTCATCGCCCCACAGCGCTTCTTCGAGAATTTCCCGACGCAGGACGTGCGGACTCTTCTGCATCAAGACTGCCAGCAGCTTCAGCCCGACCGGGTTGAGCTTGAGCAGCTTGCCCTCGCGGGTCACTTCCAGCGTGTCGAGGTCGTAGGTCAGGTCACCGACCTGCAGCGCGCGACGGCCGCCGCCCTGGGTGCGACGCATCACGGCTTCGATGCGTGCCGCCAGTTCCGACAGGGCAAACGGTTTGACCAGGTAATCATCAGCCCCGGACTTGAAGCCCTGCAGGCGGTCGTCCAGTTGATCGCGGGCGGTGAGCATGATCACCGGCGTATCGCGTCGGGCGTCTTCACGCAGGCGCTTGCACAGGGTGTAGCCGTCGATCCCCGGCAGCATGATATCGAGCACGATCAGGTCGTAATGCTCGGTGGCAGCCAGATGCAGGCCCGACAAGCCGTCCTGGGCGCAATCGACGGTATAGCCTTTGAGCCCCAGGTAATCGGCCAGGTTGGCCAGGATATCGCGGTTGTCTTCGACCAATAGAATTCGCATTGGCATCTCCTCCGTACACAGTTACGGCCGTCATGGCCCGCGCAGCTTAAGGCCAACGCCGTTTCAGGGCTAGGGCCGGCAGGCACGCCGATCCATTTGCCTAACCAAATTAAATATTTAACAAAGTTTTCACTATGGATTCACAACCTGATTACAGTGGCGCCGTGACACTCGCGCGCCATTGATATAAGGAAAACGAGACAATGGACCCTTTCAAGACTGCGCCCATGCGCTTTCTGCTGCTCATCACCGGCGCCTGGCTGGTCATCTTTCTTCTGACTCGAGCGGTACTGCTGCTGACTCACCTGGATGAGGCCGGCGGCTTCGCCCTGTCGGTGTTCGGCATCGGCGCGCTCTACGACCTGGGTTTCCTGGCCTATGCGGCATTGCCGATGGGCTTGTACCTGCTGCTCTGCCCGCCGGGCCTGTGGCGGCGTCGTGGACATCGCGGGTTCCTGCGCGCCCTGCTGACCATCAGCCTGTTCGCCATGCTGTTCGTGGCGGTGGCTGAATGGCTGTTCTGGGACGAGTTCGGCGTGCGCTTCAACTTCATCGCCGTCGATTACCTGGTGTATTCCGACGAAGTGCTGAACAACGTCCTCGAGTCGTACCCGATCGGCAAACTGCTGAGCCTCCTCGCGGTACTGGCCGTGGTTATCAGCTTTGCCTTGGGCAAGCCGTTCAATGCTGCCATGAATGCCCCGCTGCCAGCGCTGCGCGGGCGTCTGCTCAGTGCCTTGGGCCTGTTGATCGTCGCGGGTCTGAGCCTGCAACTGCTCAGCCAGGACGCCCCACGTGCCCAGGGCGGCAACGCCTACCAGAACGAACTGGCCAGCAACGGCCCGTATCAGTTCTTCGCCGCGTTCCGTAACAATGAACTCGACTACACCCAGTTCTACAAGAGCCTGCCGGCAGAAAAAGTCGCCAGCCAGATCCGCGCCGAGCTGAGCGAAAGCGACGCGCGCTTCATCGGCAAGGATCCACAGGACATTCGCCGGGTGATCGACAACCCGGGCACCCCGCGCAAGCCGAACATTGTGCTGGTGACCATCGAAAGCCTGAGCGCCAAGTACCTGGGCAGCAATGGCGACGGTCGCAACCTGACGCCAAACCTCGACGCCTTGCGCAAGCAGAGTCTGTACTTCAACAACTTCTACGCCACCGGCACCCGCACCGACCGCGGTCTGGAAGCGATCACCCTGGCCATCCCGCCGACGCCAGGCCGCTCGATCGTCAAGCGCATCGGCCGTGAAAGCGGTTTCGCCAGCCTTGGCCAGCAGTTGAGCGCGGTGGGTTACGACAGCGTGTTCGTCTACGGCGGACGCGGCTACTTCGACAACATGAACGCGTTCTTCAGCGGCAACGGCTATCGTGTGGTCGATCAGAGCAGCGTCGATGAAGCCGAGATCCACTTCAAGAACGCCTGGGGCATGGCCGACGAAGATCTGTACCGCCAGACCCTGAAACTGGCGGATGCCGACTACGCCAAACAGCAGCCGTTTCTGCTGCAACTGATGACCACCTCCAACCATCGCCCTTACACCTACCCCGACAACCGGATCGACATCAAGTCCGGCAACGGTCGTGATGGCGCGGTGAAGTACACCGACTACGCGATTGGTCAGTTCCTGGAGCAGGCGCGGCAGAAACCGTGGTTCGACAACACCATCTTCATCTTCGTCGCCGACCACACCGCGGGCAGCGCCGGTAAAGAAGACTTGCCGATCGCCAACTACCAGATCCCGCTGTTCATCTACGCGCCGAAAATGATCGAAGCTCGCGAGAGCGCGCAACTGGCCAGTCAGATCGACCTGGCGCCGACACTGCTGGGCTTGCTCAACCTGGATTACACCTCGACGTTCTTCGGTCGCAACCTGTTGCAGGACAACCCGCTGCCACCGCGCGTGGTGGTCGGCAACTACCAGCACCTGGGCCTGTTCGACGGCAAGGATCTGGCGATCCTCAGCCCGCGCCAGGGCTTGCGCCGGCATGACGATGCGCTGACCGAAAGCCGCGAGTCGCGGGTCAGCAGCGACGATCCGCTGGTCAGCCGGGCCATTGCGTATTACCAGGCGGCCAGTTATGGCTTCAAACAGCAGTTGTTGAGCTGGAAGCCGGCGAAGGACAGCACTGTCCAGGTCAGCGAGCAGTAACCGACGGTGGTTCAGGTCAGGTCAGTCAAGCTTTGTGTCGACTGCTCTGACGCCATCGCTGGCAAGCCAGCTCCCACAAGGATTGCGCTAAACCTGTGGGAGCTGGCTTGCCAGCGATGGCCCCACCTCGGTATAGCGCCAACAACAAATCGAAGGCAATAAAAAACCCCGCCTGCTCATCGCAGGCGGGGTTTTTCGTTACAGGGGTAAGGCTGGCTTACATCATGCCGCCCATGCCACCCATGCCGCCCATGTCTGGCATACCGCCGCCAGCTGCACCTTCTTTCTTCGGTGCATCAGCAACAGCTGCTTCGGTGGTCAGGATCAGACCGCCGATCGAGGCTGCAGCTTGCAGAGCGGAACGGGTTACCTTGGTTGGGTCCAGGATGCCCATTTCGATCATGTCGCCGTATTCGCCCGAAGCAGCGTTGTAACCGAAGTTACCTTTGCCGTTCTTCACTTCGTTGACGACTACGCTTGGCTCGTCGCCGGAGTTGGCAGCGATCTGGCGCAGCGGCGCTTCAACAGCGCGACGCAGCACAGCGATACCGACGTTCTGGTCAGCGTTGTCGCCGGTCAGTTCGGTCAGGGCTTCCAGAGCACGGATCAGCGCAACGCCACCGCCAGGTACCACGCCTTCTTCAACGGCTGCACGGGTTGCGTGCAGGGCGTCTTCAACGCGGGCCTTCTTCTCTTTCATTTCAACTTCGGAACCAGCGCCAACCTTGATCACTGCAACGCCGCCGGACAGCTTGGCCAGACGCTCTTGCAGTTTTTCACGGTCGTAGTCCGAGGAAGTCTCGGCAACCTGGGCGCGGATCTGAGCGATACGGGCTTCGATGTCGCCTTGTACGCCAGCACCGTCAACGATGATGGTGTTTTCCTTGGACAGGGTCACGCGCTTGGCGTTACCCAGGTGCTCCAGGGTGGTGCTTTCCAGGCTCAGGCCGATCTCTTCGGAGATCACGGTACCGCCGGTCAGAACGGCGATGTCCTGCAGCATGGCCTTGCGACGGTCGCCGAAGCCTGGAGCCTTGACGGCTGCAACCTTGACGATGCCACGCATGTTGTTCACGACCAGAGTCGCCAGGGCTTCGCCTTCAACGTCTTCGGCAACGATCAGCAGTGGACGGCCGGCTTTGGCAACGGCTTCCAGCACTGGCAGCATTTCGCGGATGTTCGAGATCTTTTTGTCGACCAGCAGGATCAGCGGGCCGTCGAGCTCGGCAACCATGGTGTCCGGCTTGTTGACGAAGTACGGGGACAGGTAGCCACGGTCGAACTGCATGCCTTCTACAACCGACAGTTCGTTTTCCAGGCCCGAGCCTTCTTCAACGGTGATCACGCCTTCTTTACCGACTTTTTCCATGGCTTCGGCAATGATGTCGCCGATGGAGTTGTCGGAGTTGGCGGAGATGGTACCTACCTGAGCGATGGCCTTGGTGTCAGCGCATGGCTTGGACAGGGCTTTCAGTTCTTTGACGATCGCGATGGTCGCTTTGTCGATACCGCGCTTCAGGTCCATCGGGTTCATGCCGGCAGCGACGGCTTTCAGGCCTTCGTTGACGATCGACTGAGCCAGAACGGTCGCAGTGGTAGTACCGTCACCAGCGTCATCGTTGGCACGGGAGGCAACGTCTTTGACCAGCTGCGCGCCCATGTTTTCGAAGCGATCTTCGAGTTCGATTTCCTTGGCGACGGAAACGCCGTCCTTGGTGATGGTCGGAGCGCCGAAGCTCTTCTCGAGAATCACGTTACGGCCTTTCGGGCCCAGGGTCGCTTTTACCGCGTCAGCCAGAACGTTGACGCCTTTGAGCATCTTGGAGCGAGCGGCATCGCCGAACTTAACTTCTTTAGCAGCCATGATCGATATTCCTTAAATACTTTGTAGTAACGGGAAAATGAACGGGGGGTATCAGCCTTCGATAACAGCGAGGATTTCGTTCTCGCTCATTACCAGCAGGTCTTCGCCGTCGACTTTCACAGTGTTGCTGCCGGAGTAAGGACCGAACACAACCTTGTCGCCTTCCTTCACGGACAGTGCACGCACTTCACCGTTTTCCAGAGCCTTGCCCGGGCCTACAGCGAGAATCACACCGTGGTTGGCTTTTTCAGCAGCCGAACCTGGCAGGACGATACCGCCAGCGGTTTTCTTTTCTTCTTCGCTGCGACGGATGACGACGCGGTCATGCAGAGGACGAAGCTTCATTGTCGATCTCTCCTAATTGTGGTTTTCATCGGCCGGTGTAGTCCCGGCGGGTTTAACAAATCCGGCCTGCGCCGGTTGCGGTTCGTCGAGCAAACCGCGGAAGTCTGTCCGGCTTGAATGCCGGAAACCTTTCGGTGACCGATACATAAGGGCGCATAAGCTTATTACAAGGGCGGGGGCAGAAAATTTTTCATCAATTGCCCCTTGAATGCCGCGCATAAACAAACGGCACCCGAAGGTGCCGTGTCGAAGCAGGGGTTACTTGCTGTCGCGATGTTCGAACTCGCCTTCGATCACATCACCCTCGCGGCCCAGAGGCTGGCGCGGTGCAGGACCGCCACGGGGTTGCAGGTCGTCGGCGAAGGCCCGCTGACGGATCGCCTGTTCTTCGGCGCGCTGACGCATTTTATTGGCCAGCAGACGACGGGTGAACGGCAGCAGCATCACCAGACCGACCACGTCGCTGATGAAGCCCGGCAGGATCAACAGGCCACCGGCCAAGGCGAGCATCAAGCCTTCAAGCATGGTCTGTGCGGGCAACTCACCGCGATTCAGGCTTTCACGGGCACGCAGTGCCGTGGCCAGACCGGCGACGCGCAGTACGAACACACCAAACATCGAGCCGAGAATGATCAGCAGCAGGGCCGGGAAAAACCCGATCGCCCCTGCCACTTTGACGAATACGAACAGCTCCAGCACCGGAAACAGCAGAAAGAGCAACAAAAAAGGGCGCATCAAAGATTCCTCAACGCAAGAAATGCCTTGCAGTAAGCCTTAGATGACGTCGCCCTTTCGTGAATTCAAGCGTCGGCCACCGCATTTTTTGGCCAGACCTCGGCGTGAGCCAGAGAAACCAAGGCTTCGCGCACTTGTATCGGCGTATGACAAAGCGCTGGAAACGGCAGCCAATACAGTGCCTGACCGATGCGCAAGTGCATGCCTTCGCTGTCGATTCCGGCCAGTTGCGCCGGTACGGTTTTCGGCAACCCGCTGAGCTCCACGTAGTGGGCGATGGCTTTGGCGTGATCGCTGTTCATGTGCTCGACCATGCTGATTTCCGCCTTGCCGGCAAACGGGTTGGCCAGGGTCAGCTGATCGATCCAGTGAATCGCGCCGAAACCGCCGATGTAGCGATGACGCACCGGGTTGAGCACCCAGAAATCAAAATCGTGGGCCTTGTGATAGTTCTGCGAGTCGGGGAAATACCGGTAGTAACGTTCGGCGGCGGCTTCGATGGCAGCCGGGTCTTCGAGCTTCTGCGCTTCGGCCAGACAGGTCAGGCGACCAACGGCCTGCACGTCGTCGGCCTCGCGCTCGCCCACCAGCAGCGAACATTTCGGGTCCTTCTGCAGGTTGTGGGTGTGCTGGGCGATGCGGCTGATCAGGATCAGCGGGCGACCCTGCTCATCCAGGCAATACGGCACCACCGAGCCAAACGGGAAACCGGGCATCGATTTGGAGTGGGTGGACAATACGCCACGGTATTCCTTGAGAAGCAATTCTCGGGCATTCTTGGCCGCTTCAACGCTCAATTTATGACTCCTTAAATAGAATCCGTCGAAAAAACGGACAGGCGCCTGGGGATAGGTCCCGGTCACGCCATCGGGCAATGCTCATGTGTAGTCTGGCCATAACCGGTACGGATCGAGCGTCGCCAATAACAAAAACCACTCAGACCGGCTATCGGGGCATGCGAATGCAACTCAACGACAAAATAATCATTATCACCGGCGGTTGCCAGGGTTTGGGCCGTTCCATGGCCGAGTATTTCGCCGGCAAAGGCGCGAAGCTGGCCTTGGTGGATCTCAATCAGGAAAAACTCGACGACGCGGTCGCAGCCTGCAAGGCCAAAGGCGTCGAGGCGCGCAGCTATCTGTGCAACGTGGCCAATGAAGAACAGGTTGAGCACATGGTCGCGCAGGTTGCCGAAGATTTCGGCGCGATCCATGGCCTGATCAACAACGCCGGGATCCTGCGGGATGGTCTGCTGCTCAAGGTCAAGGACGGCGAAATGACCAAGATGAGTCTGGCCCAGTGGCAGGCGGTAATCGACGTCAACCTGACCGGCGTGTTCCTGTGCACCCGTGAAGTGGCGGCGAAAATGGTCGAGCTGAAGAACAGCGGCGCGATCATCAATATTTCTTCGATCTCCCGAGCCGGTAACGTCGGCCAGACCAACTACTCTGCCGCCAAGGCTGGCGTGGCCGCAGCCACTGTGACCTGGGCCAAGGAACTGGCGCGCTACGGCATTCGCGTGGCAGGCATTGCGCCGGGCTTCATCGAAACCGAGATGACCCTGGGCATGAAGCCGGAAGCGTTGGAGAAGATGACCTCGGGAATCCCGCTCAAGCGCATGGGCAAACCGGAAGAGATCGCCCATTCGGCGGCGTACATCTTCGAGAACGACTACTACACCGGGCGGATTCTG
This sequence comes from Pseudomonas sp. PS01299, assembly GCF_029960145.1. NCBI lineage: Bacteria > Pseudomonadati > Pseudomonadota > Gammaproteobacteria > Pseudomonadales > Pseudomonadaceae > Pseudomonas > Pseudomonas sp. PS01299. Next base: position 19,450 of record NZ_JASCPO010000032.1, read on the forward strand.
GAGATGGATGGCGGGTTGCGGATCTAAGTCCCCACCACAAAACCAACTGTAGGAGTGAGCCTGCTCGCGATTGCGGTCATTCATTCAACATGTTCGTTGAATGTTAATCCGCTATCGCGAGCAGGCTCACTCCTACAGGTTTTCAGCGTTACCGATGATCAATCGTCGCTGATGCTGATGTTAGGCATCGCCGGCGTCGCCGCTTCCTGCAACACAATGCGCGCGCCGACGTGGCGAGCCAGTTCCTGGTAGACCATGGCAATCTGGCTGTCCGGCTCGGCGATCACCGTTGGCTTGCCGCCATCGGCCTGCTCGCGGATCAGCATCGACAGCGGCAGCGAGGCCAGCAGTTCGACGCCATATTGGGTCGCCAGCTTTTCGCCACCGCCCTCACCGAACAGATGTTCGGCATGTCCGCAGTTCGAGCAGATGTGCACCGCCATGTTTTCCACCACGCCCAGCACCGGAATGTTGACCTTGCGGAACATTTCCACGCCTTTGCGCGCGTCCAGCAACGCCAGATCCTGCGGAGTAGTGACGATCACCGCACCGGCCACCGGGACTTTCTGCGCCAGGGTCAACTGGATGTCGCCGGTACCTGGGGGCATGTCGATCACCAGATAATCCAGGTCACCCCACGCGGTTTGCGTGACCAGTTGCAGCAGTGCGCCGGAGACCATCGGCCCGCGCCAGACCATCGGCGTGTTGTCGTCGGTCAGGAACGCCATCGACATGACTTCGACACCGTGGGCCTTGAGCGGCACGAACCACTTCTGATCCTTGACCTCGGGGCGGGTGCGCTCGGGGATGCCGAACATGATGCCCTGGCTCGGGCCATAGATGTCGGCGTCGAGAATCCCCACCTTGGCGCCTTCGCGGGCCAGCGCCAGCGCGAGGTTGGCCGCCGTGGTCGACTTGCCCACACCGCCCTTGCCCGAAGCCACGGCGACCACATTCTTGACGTTGGCCAGCCCCGGGATCTGCGCCTGGGCCTTGTGCGCGGCGATCACGCTGTTGACCTCGACCTTGGCGATCGTCACCCCATCGAGGTTTTCGATGGCCAGCTGCAGCAACTGTGCCCAGCCGCTCTTGAACAGACCGGCGGCGTAGCCGATTTCCATCTGAACCTTCACGCGGTCGCCATCGATCTCGATGTGCTTCACGCAACCGGCGCTGACCGGGTCCTGGTTCAGGTAGGGGTCGGTGTATTGGCTGAGGACGGCTTCCACCGCTGCGCGAGTGACGGCACTCATGGGCAACTCCGATAACAAGACTGGGAAAAGATGGCGGGTATCGTACGCTGGACGCAGATTTGTGGCGAACTGATTACTTGAGCAAGTCAGCACCTGTGGCGAGGGGATTTATCCCCGATCGGCTGCGCAGCAGTCGCAGAACCATCACCCGCGGTGTACCTGATAGGCCCTGATATCGGGTTTGGGGGCGGCTTCGCCACCCATCGGGGATGAATCCCCTCGCTACAAATGCTCTCAAAGTACCCAGCGGCACAGGGTGAAAAATATGCGCCAGCGCTTTATAGTGGCCGACCTCCGTTTCATCAAGTAGCGAAGCCCCACATGTCCGAACCACGCAAGATCCTCGTCACCAGCGCCCTGCCCTACGCCAACGGTTCGATTCACCTTGGCCATATGCTGGAATACATCCAGACCGATATGTGGGTGCGCTTCCAGAAGCATCGCGGCAATCAATGCATCTATGTCTGCGCCGACGACGCCCACGGTTCGGCGATCATGCTGCGCGCGGAAAAGGAAGGCATCACCCCGGAACAACTGATCGCCAACGTGCAGGCTGAACACAGCGCCGACTTTGCCGAGTTCCTGGTCGACTTCGACAACTTCCACTCCACTCACGCCGAAGAAAACCGTGAGCTGTCGAGCCAGATCTATCTGAAGCTGCGTGACGCCGGGCACATTGCCCAGCGCTCGATCACCCAGTATTTCGATCCGGAAAAGAAAATGTTCCTGGCCGACCGCTTCATCAAGGGCACCTGCCCGAAATGCGGCACCGAAGACCAGTACGGCGACAACTGCGAAAAATGCGGTGCGACCTACGCGCCAACCGATCTGAAGGATCCGAAGTCGGCGATCTCCGGCGCCACTCCGGTGCTCAAGGATTCCCAGCATTTCTTCTTCAAACTGCCAGACTTCCAGCAGATGCTGCAGACCTGGACCCGCAGCGGCACCTTGCAGGACGCCGTGGCCAACAAGATCGCCGAGTGGCTGGACGCCGGCCTGCAGCAGTGGGACATCTCCCGCGATGCGCCGTACTTCGGTTTCGAGATCCCCGACGAGCCGGGCAAGTATTTCTACGTGTGGCTGGACGCGCCGATCGGCTACATGGCCAGTTTCAAGAACCTCTGCAACCGCACGCCGGAGCTGGACTTCGACGCGTTCTGGGGCAAGGACTCGACCGCCGAGCTGTACCACTTCATCGGCAAGGACATCGTCAACTTCCACGCCCTGTTCTGGCCTGCCATGCTCGAAGGCGCCGGTTTCCGCAAGCCGACCGGGATCAACGTGCACGGCTACCTGACCGTCAACGGCCAGAAGATGTCAAAGTCCCGTGGCACGTTCATCAAGGCGCGTACCTACCTGGATCACCTGTCGCCGGAATACCTGCGTTACTACTACGCGGCCAAATTGGGCCGTGGTGTCGATGACCTCGACCTGAACCTCGAAGACTTCGTGCAGAAGGTCAACTCCGACCTGGTCGGCAAAGTGGTCAACATCGCCAGCCGTTGCGCCGGTTTCATCCACAAGGGCAACGGCGGCCTGCTGGTCGACAACAATGCCGCGCCAGAGCTGACCGAAGCCTTCCTCGCCGCGGCGCCAAGCATTGCCGACGCCTATGAAGCGCGCGACTTCGCCCGCGCCATGCGTGAAACCATGGCCCTGGCCGACCGCGCCAACGCCTGGATCGCCGACAAGGCCCCATGGTCGTTGAACAAGCAGGAAGGCAAGCAGGATGAAGTCCAGGCGATCTGCGCCACCGGCATCAACCTGTTCCGCCAGCTGGTGATCTTCCTCAAACCGGTGCTGCCGCTGCTGGCCGCCGACGCCGAGGCATTCCTCAACGTCGCCCCGCTGACCTGGAACGACCACACCACGCTGCTGGCCAACCATCAGCTCAATGAATTCAAGCCGTTGATGACCCGCATCGACCCGGTGAAAGTGCAAGCCATGACCGACGCCTCGAAAGAAGACCTGACCGCCAGCCAGACCGACACCGGCGCTGCCGCGCCTGCGGGCAACGGCGAACTGGCCAAGGATCCGCTGTCGCCGGAAATCGACTTCGACACCTTTGCTGCTGTCGACCTGCGCGTGGCTTTGATCGTCAAGGCTGAACACGTAGAAGGTGCGGACAAGCTGCTGCGCCTGACGCTGGACATCGGTGACGAGCAGCGCAACGTATTTTCCGGGATCAAGAGCGCTTACCCGGACCCGTCGAAACTCGACGGTCGCCTGACCATGATGATCGCCAACCTCAAGCCGCGGAAAATGAAGTTCGGTATTTCCGAAGGCATGGTGATGGCCGCCGGCCCTGGCGGTGAAGAAATCTACCTGCTGAGCCCGGACAGCGGCGCCAAGCCGGGTCAACGCATCAAGTAAGACCCAGCGCTGAAACGATCCCACAGGCATGTTCTGCAGGCCTGTGGGATTTTTCATATCTGGCCCACCCATCGCGGGTGCCGGATAATGCCTAACCTTAAGTGACACCCGCCCGTTGCTGCCGGCAGAACCATGACCGAACTTGCGCTTACGCTGATCAGTGCCGCCCTGCTCAACAACTTCGTGTTGCACTGGCCGCTGGGTGTCGATCCGCTGCTGGCCGGCAGTCGGCGCCAGGTGCATGCGCTGGGGTTGGCGACGGCGTGCCTGATGCTGAGCGTCGGCTTCATCGGGTACGTGCTCTGGCACTGGCTACTGGTGCCGCTGCAATTGCAGGCACTGCAGCTGTTTGTATTCTTGCCGCTCAGCGTGCTGCTGATCGCGCCGCTGCTGAAGCTGTTGGCTCGTGCGCTGCCAGACTGGCCGTTCGACGGACTGTGGCCGCTATTGCTGGGTAATGCCGGCGTACTGGGGCTGGCCTTGATCAACGCGCAAAATGATCGCGGCCTGCTGCAAGCAACAGCGCTGAGCATCGGCGCCGGGCTGGGTTTCTGGCTGGTGCTGAGCCTGTTCAGCGACTTGCGTGAACGCACGGCGGACAACGACATTCCCCTGCCCTTTCGCGGCTTGCCGATCGACCTGATCGGCGCCGGACTGATCGCAGTGATTTTTCTCGGATTCAGTGGACTGATCAAAACATGAGTCTGATTCAACTCATCGATGCCCTCCTGCCGCAGACCCAATGCGGCAAATGCGGCCACCCCGGGTGCAAGCCGTATGCGCAAGGCATCGTCGATGGCGAACCGATCAACAAGTGCCCGCCCGGCGGTGACGAAACCGTCGCCGCCCTGGCTGAACTGTTGAACGTGCCGGTGCTGGAACTGGACGTCAGCCGTGGCTCGGCACCGCCACAAGTGGCGTACATCCGCGAGGCCGAGTGCATCGGCTGCACCAAGTGCATCCAGGCCTGCCCGATCGACGCCATCGTCGGCGCGGCGAAACTGATGCACACCGTACTGATCGACGAATGCACCGGTTGCGACCTGTGCGTGGCGCCGTGCCCGGTGGACTGCATCGAAATGCATCCGCTGCCGCTCGGCACCTTGCCGGTGGTCGGTGGCCTGGCTTCCAGCCTTGAAGAACAACGCGCACGCGCGGCCAAACGCGATCATGCGCGCCAGCGGTTTGAACGCCGCAACGCCCGCCTGCAACGCGAGGAACAGCAGAAACAGGCTGAGCGCGAAGCCCGGGCGCAGCGTGCAGCGCAACCGGCGGTGGTTACTCTCGATCCGGTGCAGGCCGCTCTGGAACGGGTGCGCGCGCAGAAAGCCGCAACCGCCGACGCGGAATTGAAAAAAGCCAAGATCGATGTCGCCATGAGCCGCGCGCAATTGCACAAATCGCTGAAAGCCTTCGGCCATCCGCCGACCTTCGAACAGCAATCGCAACTGATCGTGTTGCAACAGCAGTTTGAAGCCGCCGAACAGGCGTTGGCGAAACTCGAAAGCAGCGCCGCCACCGCTCCAGCCGCTGCGGCCCCGGTTCCGGCGAAAGACGCCGACCTGAAACGGGCGAAAATCCAGCTGGCCATGCGGCGCGCCGAATTGAAAAAGGCCCAGACCGCCGAAGCGCCAGCCGAGCAAATTGCCACGCTGGAACAGGCACTGCGTGATGCCGAGCAAGCCCTTCACGCCGCCGAGACGGCGAGCGAGCAGCCTGCGCCTGACCTGGTGCGGGTGGAAAAGCGCCCGATCGACAATCAGCTCCGCCAGTTGAAAACCGAACTGGCCTACGCCCGCGCCGACCTGAACAAACTCGAACGCCGCGCCGACACGCCGGGCGAAGTCCTCGACAAGGCCCGCGCTCGCCTGCAGGCCGCCGAGCGTCAGGTGCAAGATCATGTCGCCCCGTGAGGCACCGGATGATCGCCTGCAACAGGCGATGAAGCGGGTGCTGCTGGCCACGCTGCCGGGGCTGTTGGCGTTGTTCTGGTTCTACGGCTGGGGCGTGTTGATCAACCTGATCCTGGCGGCGAGCACCGCGCTGCTGATCGAGGCTGGTGTCGCCCGCCTGCGCCGACAGCCACTGCAACCAACGCTCAGCGATGGCAGCGCACTGGTCAGCGCGACACTGCTGGCCGCCGCCCTGCCACCCTATTGCCCATGGTGGCTGACAGTTACGGCGGTGGCTTCGGGCCTGCTGTTCGGCAAACATTTATACGGTGGCATCGGCAAGAATCCGTTCAATCCGGCCATGCTCGGTTTCGCCCTGGCGATGCTGCTGTTCCCGGAGCCAATGACCCACTGGCCGGCGCATGGCATGAGTCTGCAGGCCGCTTTTGCACAGGTCCTGAATCTGGGTCAGGCCCCGGATGCCTGGGTTCAGGCCACCGCGCTAGACAGCCTGCGCATCAACAAAAGTCTGACCATGGATGAATTGTTCGCTGCCAACCCGGCATTCGGCCGTTTCGGTGGACGCGACGTGGAGTGGATCAATCTGGCGTTTCTCGCCGGTGGACTGTTTTTATTGCAGCGCCGGGTGATTGCCTGGCAAGCGCCAGTTGGCATGCTGGCCAGCCTGTTTGTCGTCAGCCTGCTCTGCTGGAACGGTGCGGGTTCGGATTCCCACGGCTCGCCGCTGTTTCATCTGCTGAGCGGCGCGACCATGCTCGGTGCCTTTTTCATCATTACCGAACCGGTATCCGGCGCCAAAAGTTCGCTGGCCCGACTGCTGTTCGGCGTGGGTGTCGGCTTGCTGACCTACCTGATCCGCACCTGGGGTGGCTACCCGGACGGTGTCGCGTTTGCCGTGTTGCTGATGAATCTGTGTGTACCGGCTCTGGAACGTTTTGCCGCTGCCCGCCAGACGCAGGTGCAATCATGAGCCGCGCAGCTGCTTTCGTGGCGCTTGTGCTGCTGGCCGGTGCCGGTCTCGGCCTGACCTATGTCGTGCAGCGCGCCAGTGCGCCGCAGATTGCCAGCGAGCAACGCCTGCTCGACAGCCGCAAGTTGCTGGATCTACTCGCGACCGATGCTTACGACAATCAGCCGCTGGAGCAGCCGCTGGCGCTGACTGATACAACGTTGAGCCACAGCACGCTGCTGGCTGGTTACCGCGCAAGCAAATCCGGTCAGCCAGTGGCAGTGTTGTTGCGCACCCAGACCGAGGGCTATGCCGGCGCTATCGAACTGCTGATCGCCATCGATGCCAACGGCAGACTGCTGGGGGTAAAAACCCTGCGGCACAACGAAACCCCGGCGCTCGGCGGACTTATCGGCGACTGGCCGAACCAATGGCTGGCGACTTTTACCGGTAAAACACGCAACGCACCTGACGACGCAGGCTGGGCGCTGAAAAAAGATCAGGGACAGTTCGATCAACTGGCCGGGGCAACCGTCACTTCCCGGGCCACCGTCAATGCCATTCATGACGCCCTGCGTTACTTTGATGAGCACCGCGCAACCTTGCTGGGGAGCGGATCATGATCCGGCCAACGAATCTGACAAACACGTTGATGCTGATGCTGCTGCTTGGCACCAGCGCGACATTGGCTGGCGCGCTGGGCATGCTGTTGATGTCGAGCGTTGTGGTGGCGGTTTACGGCGCATGCATCGGCCCGCTGCGCTCGCGGTTGTCTGGCAACAACCTGATGCTGGCCAGTCTGCTGCTGGCCGCCACCCTGACCAGTTGCGCCAATATCCTCGCGCAGCGCTGGGCGTTGCAGTGGCAACAGTCAGTCGGAATCTATGCCGGGCTGATCGCCTTGCAATGCGTAGTGCTGGAATACAATGGATTCTTTCGTCAGGCGCTTGCCCAGCGCCTGCAGTTTTTTGGCCTGTCGAGCGGGCTTCTTCTCGCGCTGGCTGCATTGCGTGAACTGTTCGGTCAGGGCTGCATCGGCCGTGGCCTGGCCGAGCACTGGCAAGGCCTGGTTGTGTTCAACCAAGGGCTGCACTTGCTCACCCTGGTTCCCGGCGCCTTCATCGTGCTCGGACTACTGCTCGCCGCCCGCCAGGCCTGGACCCGCTCGACCGCTCTCTCCAAGGAAACACATCACCCATGAATGCCGCCAAACGTCTGGAAATTTTCCGCAGACTTCATGAAGACAATCCCGAGCCGAAGACCGAGCTGGCCTATTCCTCACCGTTCGAGTTGTTGATCGCGGTCATTCTTTCGGCGCAGTCAACCGACGTCGGCGTCAACAAGGCTACGGCCAAACTGTTCCCGGTGGCCAATACCCCGGCGGCGATCCACGCGCTGGGCGTCGAAGGGCTGTCCGAATACATCAAGACCATCGGCCTCTATAACAGCAAAGCGAAAAACGTGATCGAGACCTGTCGCATGCTGGTCGAGTTGCACAATGGCGAAGTCCCGCAGACGCGTGAAGAACTGGAAGCGCTGCCCGGCGTCGGTCGCAAGACGGCCAACGTGGTCCTCAATACCGCTTTTCGCCAGTTGACCATGGCGGTCGACACGCACATTTTTCGCGTGAGCAACCGCACCGGCATTGCCCCGGGTAAAAATGTGGTTGAAGTGGAAAAGAAGCTGATGAAGTTTGTGCCAAAAGACTACCTGCTGGACTCCCACCACTGGCTGATTCTGCACGGTCGCTATGTGTGCCTGGCGCGCAAGCCACGCTGTGGCAGCTGCCGCATCGAAGATTTGTGTGAGTACAAACACAAAACCTCGGACGATTGATTGGCTATTGGAATAATTGATTCTTCGATTGAAAAAATCTTTTTTACCCGCAGCAGGAATATCGATATAAGGGGCGCCAAAGGCAGTCTTAGCCTGGAGTTCACCTTATGACTGACAGCAAAGAACAACTGGACGTAGATGAAGATTTTACCGTTGTGGATACCGACGACGCCGAACCGGTGGTCGAGGTCGCCAAGACCAATCTGAGTAAACGTCGCACCATCGATAACCTGCTTGAGGAGCGCCGACTGCAAAAGCAGTTGGCCGATTACGATTTTGATCTCTGACACTTGAAAGCCTCCCGAACCGGAGGCTTTTTACTTTCTGCTGAATCCGACACTGAGCGGCCCATGCCCCATCGGTATTTCTGATCATCAGACCAGTCCGTTGCGTTGTGCCAATTCAATCAGGTCCACCAGCGAGCGGGCATTGAGCTTCAATAACAGACGGGTCTTGTAAGTGCTGACCGTCTTGTTGCTGAGAAACATGCCGTCGGCGATTTCCTTGTTGGTCTTGCCACGCGCCAATTGCTGCAACACCATCATTTCCCGCCCGGAGAGGCGATCCACCATATCGGCCTCACTGGCATTACCAAGACTGGTACGCACGGTGTGCAGGGCCTGGTTTGGAAAATAGCTGTAGCCGGACAGTACCGCTTTGATCGCACTGAGCAACTCAGTCAAATCCTGTTGCTTACATACATAACCCGCAGCACCTGACTGCATGCAGCGCATTGAAAAATGACCCGGTGCCTGGGAGGTCAACACCAGTACTTTCAACGGCATGGGTGTCGAGTTCAGACGCGCAATAACTTCAAGACCGTCGAGTTTCGGTATTCCAATATCCAGAATAACGATATCCGGCATCTGTTCACGCGCAAGTTGCAAAGCATCCACACCATTATCCGTTTCTGCAATGACTTCGTAGCCATGACGCTCCATCAGCATACGCACAGCAAGACGAATGACGGGATGATCATCCACGATCAGCACTTTATTCATGGGCAAGTCCAGTTTCGCTGTTCGAATTTTTAGAGCACGCACAATAGCCCAGTCACTTCTGACATGGCACAAGAGAGTTTCATTGCAATCCCAGCAAAAGACATTCCCTACAGCAAATAAAGATTATTCCTACAAAAAAACCCATACGGCCGACTTTCAAATGGGATGACGTATCTTCTGGCCTTCACATCGACGCAAAAAACATGACGTCCTGAAAGCCACGCGAACTCTACTTTCGAGGCAGACGGCTCAGCGAGCGGCTGAAAAAACGCGATAATCCATTGACTGCACATCGCTACACAGCGCCAGCCCCGGCAGCTTATAAGTTGAAAAAAACAACGTAAAACCAATCAAAAACACCTTGATAAATCAACATCTGAAACAAGATACTTCTATCCAAGCGTTATCATTTAATATAAAAATTATCTCGACCAGAAAGTTGCAACACCCCATACAAAACAACTCAACATACGTATTGGAAATACATAATTAATGAGCACATCCCATGATAAAAATCAGAAGAAAAATAACCAACCCCATGACTGTAATTGCGATATTTGCATTTATTTCCGAATCATCGGCTGCCATTTCCTTACCCTTTCTTGATAACGCCGAAAGAGAAGTCTACATCTGGTTCCTGATCAGCTTTCCGTTTTACTTGCTATTGCTATTCTTTTTAACGCTGAACTTCAACTACCGTTCGCTCTATGCGCCCTCGGACTTCGATAAGGACGACAGTTTTCTAAAAAGTTTCGAGGAGTTGAAACAGCCCGAGCTCCACTCCTGTTCGCCTCCAGCAAGAGCGTCTGTGGTAGGCGAAGTATCAACTGCCAACGGATTGGAGTGGACGTTGTCTGTACATAGCGTTGACCTCAGGCAACTCCCTCCTTGCAGCGCTGACGAATCCTGCCCGGAGCGACCGTGGATTGAGCACAACATTCAGTTGCCTAAATCCATCGGCACATTGTGCGCCATAGACGTACGTCGGTTGAGTAGCCCACAGGCGTTCAATGCACTGGCAGAACACTTTCCGCATCTTGGCAAACACTCAGCCAAGGCAGTGGTATTTTTGACCGACTCTGCGTGCGACGTTTTGCTCAAGCAAATTATCCCGAGCCTTATCAAACAGTCGAAAAAAAGCGGAGGCGCCAAACTTCTCGTTGCTTACAACGTGAGCACACAAAGCACCACGGTTTTGAGAGGAGCATGAGCGCAGAGTAGATGCCTGAAGTGGACATTCAAGAAAATGCTGGAGTTGGCGGCAATGACCAAAGCTCTGGATTAACGTCAGACAAACACAGAAAAGAAAATGGCGGCATTGTCATTGAGACAAGCCGCCATTTTTACAGCCCTGCAAGGCTTAGAACAGCTTGCGGCCTTTGTTGGCAGCAATGCGCATGCGCAGCGCGTTGAGCTTGATGAAGCCCGCCGCGTCGGCCTGGTTGTAAGCGCCGCCGTCTTCTTCGAAGGTGGCGATGTTGGCGTCGAACAGCGAGTCGTCGGACTTGCGGCCGGTAACGATCACGTTGCCCTTGTACAGTTTCAGGCGAACCACACCGTTCACGTTGACCTGGGAAGCGTCGATCATCTGTTGCAGCATCAGACGCTCCGGGCTCCACCAGTAACCGGTGTAGATCAGGCTGGCGTATTTCGGCATCAGCTCGTCTTTGAGGTGAGCGACTTCGCGGTCCAGGGTGATCGATTCAATGGCGCGGTGCGCGCGCAGCAGGATCGTGCCGCCCGGGGTTTCGTAGCAGCCACGGGACTTCATGCCCACGTAACGGTTTTCAACGATGTCCAGACGACCGATACCGTGAGCGCCACCGATCTTGTTCAGCGTTGCCAGTACGGTGGCCGGAGTCATTTCGACGCCGTCCAGCGCGACGATGTCGCCGTTGCGGTAGGTCAGTTCCAGGTATTGCGGGGTGTCGGGAGCGTTCTCCGGGGAGACGGTCCAGCGCCACATGTCTTCTTCGTGCTCGGTCCAGGTGTCTTCCAGCACGCCGCCTTCATAGGAGATGTGCAGCAGGTTGGCGTCCATCGAGTAAGGGGACTTCTTCTTGCCATGACGCTCGATCGGGATCGCGTGCTTCTCGGCGTAGTCCATCAGCTTCTCGCGCGACAGCAGGTCCCACTCGCGCCAAGGGGCAATCACTTTCACGCCAGGCTTGAGTGCGTAGGCACCCAGTTCGAAACGCACCTGGTCGTTGCCCTTGCCGGTGGCACCATGGGAAATGGCGTCGGCGCCGGTTTCGTTGGCGATTTCGATCAGGCGTTTGGCGATCAGCGGACGTGCGATGGAAGTACCCAGCAGGTACTCGCCTTCGTAAACGGTGTTGGCGCGGAACATCGGGAACACGAAATCACGCACGAATTCTTCGCGCAGGTCGTCGATGTAGATTTCTTTGACGCCCATGGCCTGAGCCTTGGCGCGAGCCGGCTCGACCTCTTCGCCCTGACCCAGGTCAGCAGTGAAGGTCACCACTTCACAGTTATAAGTATCCTGCAGCCACTTGAGGATCACCGAAGTGTCCAGGCCGCCGGAATACGCCAGAACGACCTTGTTTACGTCCGCCATGCCATCACTCCACGGGGTTCTACGGAAAGCCGAGGAGTCTACCGCTCAAATCCGATAATTTACAGAGGCGCGACAGCTTAAGACGACAAAGCGACAGAATCTGTCGACAGCGCGACGATGACCGGCGGGTCAGGAAGTCGCCGCAGCGTTGGCAGGTGTGCTGGCTTGCGGTGCTGGCGCGGTAGTCGGCGCCACTCGTGCAAGCTTCACGCTGACCCGGCGATTCTTCGCCCGGTTGGCCGCATTGTTGTTCGGCACCAGCGGGTATTGCTCGCCGTGGAAACGCACGGTGATCTGCGATTCGGCGATGCCGTTGGCCTTGAAAAAGTCGACCACCGCCAGCGCGCGACGACGCGACAGCTCACGGTTGGTCAGACGGTTGCCGCTGTTGTCGGAATAGCCATCCAGTTCGATGTGATTGACCGTCGGATCGGCCTTCATGAACTCGAGCATCACCTGCAGCCTGGCCTTGGCGGCGGCATCCAGATCGGTGCCTTCGCCAGGGAAGCCGATCTGCGATTGCTTCACCTGATCGAAATTCTGCGGCAGCAACTTCGCCACACACGTCTGGTAATCATTGAACGCTTTGCTGAACTTCACCGGCAGCAGACGCACTTCCGAAACCCGGCCATCGCCGGACGCACGGCGCACCACCGGACTGCGACCGTCCAGCAAACCGCTGATCAGCCCGCCGGCCTGGGATTGCGAACTGTTGAACAGCACGTTGCCGGTACCGATCCTGACGCTGCCCAGATTGATGTCGTTGCGCCCCGGCTGCCATGGCGCTGCCGCGGCAAGCAACGTCGCCGAACCGCCGCCGAGCATGGCGTTGTAGGCATTGAGGCGGAATATCGCCTGCTCGCCGGCTTTGCGCACGAACTGGCCCGAGCCGAAATCGGTGATCGGCTGGGTCAGGCGGCACTCGAACTTGTCGCCCTCGACCGTCCACTCAATGTTCTCCAGACGCGTCTGGTAGGTCAGCGCCATCGCGGGGAGGCTGGCAAACACACTGAGCAAGGCTAAATATCGCTGGCGCACGGGAGGCTCCATTGGCTTCTGTAACACAAAGACCGATTCACACTATGTTTACGGCATACCTACGGGATATCGGAAGGTTCCTGCAAAACTTGATAGCGGGTGCCTGCAAGAGTCTTTTCCGGTAGCATTCCCCTCAGTTTGACCCGCCTGGAATCCCCTCATGTCCGACCGCCTGACCCTGCTGCGTCCCGACGACTGGCACATTCATCTTCGCGATGGTGCCGTGTTGACCAATACCGTTGCCGATGTTGCGCGCACCTTTGGCCGCGCCATCATCATGCCCAACCTGGTACCACCGGTGCGCAACGCCGCTGAAGCCGACGGCTATCGCCAGCGGATTCTCGCTGCCCGCCCGGCCGGCAGTCGCTTCGAACCGCTGATGGTGCTGTACCTCACCGACCGCACCCAGCCCGAAGAAATTCGTGAGGCCAAGGCCAGCGGTTTCGTGCACGCCGCCAAACTGTACCCGGCCGGCGCCACCACCAACTCCGATTCCGGCGTGACCAGCATCGACAAGATCTTCCCGGCGCTGGAAGCCATGGCTGAAGTCGGCATGCCGCTACTGATCCACGGCGAGGTCACCCGTGGCGATGTCGACGTCTTCGACCGCGAAAAGATCTTCATCGATGAGCACATGCGCCGTGTGGTCGAGCGTTTCCCGACGCTCAAAGTGGTGTTCGAACACATCACCACCGGCGACGCGGTGCAGTTCGTCAACGAGGCTTCGGCCAACGTCGGCGCCACCATCACCGCGCATCACCTGCTGTACAACCGCAACCACATGCTGGTGGGCGGGATTCGGCCGCACTTCTATTGCCTTCCGATCCTCAAGCGTAATACCCATCAGGAAGCCCTGCTCGACGCCGCCACCAGCGGCAGCGCGAAGTTCTTCCTCGGCACCGACTCGGCGCCGCACGCCCAGCATGCCAAGGAAGCCGCCTGCGGCTGCGCCGGCTGCTACACCGCGTACGCCGCCATCGAGCTGTACGCCGAAGCGTTCGAACAGCGCAACGCGTTGGACAAGCTCGAAGCGTTCGCCAGCCTCAACGGTCCGCGCTTCTATGGTCTACCGACCAACACCGATCGCATCACCCTGGTTCGCGAAGAGTGGACCGCCCCGACCAGCCTGCCGTTTGGCGAGCTGAACGTTATCCCGCTGCGCGCCGGTGAAAAACTGCGCTGGCGCCTGCTGGAGGAACACGCGTGAGTGAAGACCATTTCGACGACGAACTGGACGGTCAAGGTGGCGGCGGCGGTTCCCGTCATCCAATGGCAGCGCGTTTTCGCGGTTACCTGCCGGTTGTCGTCGACGTAGAGACAGGTGGCTTCAATTCGGCCACCGACGCTCTGCTGGAGATTGCCGCGACCACCATCACCATGGATGAAAAGGGTTTCGTTTACCCGGACCACACCTACTTCTTCCGCGTTGAGCCGTTCGAAGGCGCCAACATCGAAGCGGCGGCGCTGGAGTTCACCGGGATCAAGCTCGATCACCCGCTGCGCATGGCCGTCAGCGAAGAAACCGCGCTGACCGACATCTTCCGCGGCGTGCGCAAGGCGCTGAAGGCCAACGGCTGCAAGCGCGCGATTTTGGTCGGCCACAACAGCAGCTTCGACCTCGGCTTCCTGAATGCTGCGGTTGCGCGTCTGGACATGAAGCGCAATCCGTTCCACCCGTTCTCCAGCTTCGACACCGCGACGCTGGCCGGTCTGGCTTACGGTCAAACCGTCCTGGCCAAAGCCTGTCAGGCAGCGGACATCGACTTCGACGGCCGTGAAGCGCATTCGGCGCGTTACGACACCGAGAAGACTGCCGAGCTGTTCTGCGGCATCGTCAACCGCTGGAAACAGATGGGCGGCTGGGAAGACTTCGACGACTGATCCTCGTCGGGTATTTCCCGCGCATAAAAAAACCGGCCACATGGGCCGGTTTTTTTGTACCGCGACGTTGCGCCTTACAGGGCAGCAGCGTTCTCGGTCAGATAAGCCGCAACGCCTTCTGGCGAAGCGTTCATGCCTTTGTCGCCTTTTTTCCAGTTGGCAGGGCAGACTTCGCCGTGCTCTTCGTGGAATTGCAGAGCGTCGACCAGACGGATCAGCTCTTCCATGTTACGGCCCAGCGGCAGGTCGTTGATGATCTGCGAGCGAACAACGCCCTTGTCGTCGATCAGGAACGCGCCACGGAAAGCCACGCCGCCTTCGGACTCAACGTCGTAGGCCTTGGCGATTTCGTGCTTCATGTCGGCAGCCATGGTGTATTTCACCTGGCCGATGCCGCCATTGTTGACCGGAGTGTTGCGCCAGGCGTTGTGGGTGAAGTGCGAGTCGATCGACACGGCAACCACTTCCACGTTGCGCGCCTTGAAGTCGGCCATGCGGTTGTCCAGAGCGATCAGCTCGGACGGGCAGACGAAGGTGAAGTCCAGTGGGTAGAAGAACACCAGGCCGTATTTGCCTTTGATGGCCGAGGACAGGGTGAAGCTGTCAACGATCTCGCCATTGCCGAGTACGGCCGGGACGGTGAAGTCTGGGGCTTGTTTGCCTACGAGTACGCTCATGGATATCTCCTGGTGAATAACTTGAAGTTCAGGGCCCGGGCCAGCCTGCCACCTTGAGGCGACAGCCCTGTGACACGAACCCTCTTCGCAAGGGCCGACCATCATACACTGCGTTTTTCGCCTGTCCTTAACGGTTTTTTGCCCAAGGCGGATAACGGACCAGCATTTTCGGGGCCAGGCAATTCGCCATTAATCACCGTTCGTCAGTGACCGGCCTTTCGATCGAAAACCATTCAGAAAGCACTTTGACAATCATTCTCGTTAACATTAAGATCCATCGCAATTGAGTCACAACCAGCGACGGTTCTCACTTATGTATGTTTGTCTCTGCACTGGCGTCACCGACGGACAAATCCGCGAAGCGATCTATGAAGGTTGCTGCAGCTACAAAGAAGTCCGCCAGGCCACCGGCGTCGCCAGCCAATGCGGCAAATGTGCGTGCCTTGCCAAGGAAGTGGTTCGCGAAACCCTGACCAAGCTGCAAACCGCTCAGGCTGCGATCCCCTACCCTGTAGAATTTACGGCGGCATAATTACCCCCCATTTCAAAAAACCGGGCATATGTCCGGTTTTTTTATGCCCGCAAATCAAGCGCTTAGGCGTTAGACGCGGAACACAAACATTCTTATTCAGATTTAATTTCATTTATTATTCAATAACTTAGGTTTGACACTTATAAGTACCAAGCTCAAACTCCGCCTTATATACAGCTAATACAGGGCAGGACTCCCATCATGAAAGGCGACATTACAGTCATCCAGCATCTCAACAAGATCCTTGCCAATGAACTGGTCGCGATCAATCAGTACTTCCTGCATGCACGCATGTATGAAGATTGGGGCCTGAACAAGCTGGGCAAGCACGAGTACCACGAATCCATCGACGAGATGAAACACGCGGACAAGCTGATCAAGCGCATTCTGTTCCTCGAAGGCCTGCCGAACGTGCAGGATCTGGGCAAGCTGCACATCGGCGAGCACACCCAGGAGATGCTGGAATGTGACCTGCGTATCGAGAAGACCGGCCACGCCGATCTGAAAGCCGCCATCGCCCATTGCGAATCGGTTGGCGACTTTGGCAGCCGTGAACTGCTCGAAGACATTCTCGAATCCGAAGAAGAGCATATCGACTGGCTGGAAACCCAACTGGGCCTGATCGATAAAGTCGGTCTTGAGAACTATCTGCAATCGCAGATGGGCGAAGAGTAAATAAGCGCCCGCTGAATTCGCGACACTAAAAAGCCCCGCCCTCTTTCGAGATGCGGGGCTTTTTATTGGCAAATCCCGGATCAGATGCAGATCCCTGTGGGAGCGAGCTTGCTCGCTCCCACAAAAACCGGATCAGGCTTCGGACTTGGCCGCAGCAGCCTTGGCCGATGCTTCCTTGACCAGAGTCTGCAGCTCACCGTTGGCGAACATTTCAGCCATGATGTCGCTACCGCCGACCAGCTCACCGCCGACCCACAGTTGCGGGAAAGTCGGCCAGTTGGCGTACTTTGGCAGGTTGGCGCGGATTTCCGGGTTCTGCAGGATGTCGACGTAGGCGAACTTCTCGCCACAGCCCATTACAGCCTGCGCAGCTTTCGCGGAGAAGCCACACTGCGGGGCATTCGGCGAGCCTTTCATGTAAAGCAGAATGGTGTTGTTGGCAATCTGCTCTTTAATCGTTTCGATGATATCCATGGAGCACCTCGGCTGAACTTTCCGACTCATGGGTCGGCACGGTGACGCATTGTAACGGAATCCCGAGCGCCATGCTCGGTCTCCCCGACGGTCTCGTTCAGGCCGCTGCCACCGTCACCGGCACGCCATTGAGCGCGGCGTTACCCGACAACTCGTCGAGCTGGCATTCATCGGTCAGGTCGTTGGCACTCGATCCCGGCTGCCCACTGGCGATTGCCATTTGCACGCCCGGCCGAGCATGTCCCCAACCGTGCGGCAGGCTGACCACGCCCTTCATCATGTCCAGACTGCCGAGCACCTCGACCTCGATCTGCCCTACCCGCGAGCTGACGCGAACTAACTGACCATCGTTGAGCCCACGGCTGGCGAGGTCATCCGGGTGCATCAGCAATTGATGCCGTGGCTTGCCCTTCACCAGACGATGATAGTTATGCATCCACGAATTGTTGCTGCGCACATGGCGCCGGCCGATCATCAGCAGCTCATCGGCCGCCGGCGCCTGCAAGGCCGCAAAGCGTGCGAGATCGGCGAGAATTTCCGGCGGCGCAGCCTGCACCCGTTGATTCGGCGTCTTGAGGCGTGCAGCCAGATTAGGCTTCAACGCCCCAAGATCAATCCCGTGCGGATGATCGAACAATGTCGCCAATGACAGCTTTTGCTCGGACGCATCGCCATACAGGCCCATGCGCAGCCCCATGTCGATCATCTTCGCCGGCGGCATCGTCGGTTTCAGCTCCTTGCCGGTCTTCTCGGCAAACGCCTTGGCTAGACCGACAAAGATCTCCCAGTCGTGTAATGCGCCCTCGGGCTTGGCGAGAATCGCCCGGTTGAAGCGGGTGACGTTGCGTACCGCGAATAGATTGAAAGTAGTGTCGTAATGATCGTTCTCCAGCGCCGAGGTCGACGGCAGAATCAGATCGGCGTAGCGCGTGGTTTCGTTAATGTACAGGTCGATGCTGAGCATGAACTCCAGACCATCGAGCGCCTGCTCCAGTTGCCGGCCGTTCGGAGTCGACAATACCGGATTGCCGGCCACGGTGATCAGTGCGCGAATCTGCCCTTCGCCTTCGGTGAGCATCTCTTCGGCCAGCGCCGACACCGGCAGCTCGCCACCGTACTCGGGTCGCCCGGAGACCCGGCTTTGCCATTTGTTGAAATGCCCGCCCGAGGTCGATGCCACCAGATCCACCGCTGGCTCTGTGCACAACGCTCCGCCCACCCGGTCGAGGTTGCCGGTGACCAGATTGATCAACTGCACCAGCCAATGACACAGGGTGCCGAACGCCTGCGTTGAAACGCCCATGCGCCCGTAGCACACCGCGCTCGGTGCCGCCGCGAAATCCCGTGCCAGTTGGCGGATCTGCTCGGCCGGCACCGCACACAGCGGGCTCATGGCTTCGGCAGTGAAGGTTGCGACGGCTGCGCGCACTTCATCAAGGCCATCAACCGGCAAGTGGCTGTCACGGGTCAGACCTTCGCTGAACAAGGTGTTGAGCACCCCGAACAAAAGCGCCGCGTCGCCACCAGGCCGCACGAACAAGTGCTGATCGGCGATAGCTGCCGTTTCGCTGCGCCGGGGATCGACCACCACCACTTTGCCGCCACGCGCCTGAATCGCCTTCAGGCGTTTCTCGACATCCGGCACGGTCATGATGCTGCCGTTGGATGCCAGCGGGTTGCCGCCGAGGATCAGCATGAAATCGGTGTGATCGATGTCCGGGATCGGCAGCAGCAAGCCATGGCCGTACATCAGGTAACTGCTCAGGTGATGCGGCAACTGATCGACCGAAGTCGCCGAGAAGCGATTGCGCGTCTTCAGCAGGCCGAGAAAGTAGTTGCTGTGGGTCATCAGCCCATAGTTGTGCACGCTCGGGTTGCCCTGGTAGACCGCCACCGCATTCTGCCCGTGACGCTCTTGAATCGCCGCCAGACGCTCGGCCACCAGCGCAAAGGCCTCGTCCCACTCGATCGGCAGCCATTCGCTGTCGACCCGGCGCATCGGCTGGCGCAGGCGGTCGGGATCGTTCTGGATGTCTTGCAGGGCTACGGCCTTGGGGCAGATGTGCCCGCGACTGAACGTGTCGAGCGCGTCACCCTTGATCGAGGTGATCGCGACGTTGCCATCGGTTTCGGTGGTCTCAATGGTCAGGCCGCAGATGGCTTCGCACAGGTGGCAGGCACGGTGATGGAGAGTCTTGGTCATGGCCAGTCTCTGTCTTGTTCTGGGCAGGCAATGGGCATGCCTGCGGGAACAAAACTATGGCCCGTGTACGGGAGCGACGCCAGCGATGTTCGTCTTGTGAATCGACGGCTATCAGGCGAGCCGATAGCCCGTCAGACTCAATTGGACGGCAGCTGCGGCGGCGCCTGCAGCTGGATTTCCTGAATGGTTTCGATCTGCTCGTGGGCCACATGTACGCCGGTGAGTTCGCCGATCAACCGCCAGTGCTCGTCGAGCCCGGCACTGATAGTCGCCATGCGATCGATCATGTGGCGGCCGGCGGTCTTGACCACTTCGTCCTCGCTGCGCAGCAGCTCGAAAGACATCGAAGTGACCGACGCGGTGAGATGGGTCAGTGAGCGAGCTGTGTGGCCCAACAGTTCCATTAACAGTTTTTCTTTCGATTCCATGCGGAAGCTTCCTGCGTCGCTCGAAACTTATTTATAACCCAGCACTTTGCTTTAGCAAATGTTTCAGTCTGAGCATCCGACCAAGTGATGGCATGGCGCCACGCTCGTAAACCGACCTGGTCGACGTGATCCCCGCCACGCCGCATTGCCAAGCCACGCGAGGCCAGTGTACAAAGAGGATCGCTGCTGTCCTGAACCCGGCTTCAAATGCGTGACCGCAACCTGCGGCGCGCTCCCCGAATCCCGCAAAAACCGTAGCCTATTGGAAAAACGCGACATTTAGTGTCAATATCGCGCCTTCCCCTATTTCGTCGCCCCGTGCGGCTTACGCCGCAGGTCTCGCCCGTTGTTCCGTTAAACAAGGCTTTGAGCATCTGCGGTCTGTAGCAAAAAGGTAGTCAATGATGAGCGCAAGGCACTTTCTCTCCCTGATGGATTGCACGCCCGAAGAGCTGGTCAGCGTGATCCGTCGAGGCGTTGAGCTCAAGGACCTGCGTAACCGCGGCGTACTGTTCGAGCCTCTGAAAAACCGTGTCCTGGGGATGATCTTCGAGAAATCCTCGACCCGTACCCGGATCTCCTTCGAGGCCGGCATGATCCAGCTCGGTGGCCAGGCGATCTTCCTGTCGCCACGCGACACCCAGCTGGGCCGTGGCGAGCCGATCGGCGACTGCGCCATCGTCATGTCGAGCATGCTCGACGCGGTGATGATCCGTACCTTTGCCCACAGCACCCTGACCGAATTCGCCGCCAACTCGCGCGTGCCGGTGATCAACGGCCTGTCCGATGACCTGCACCCGTGCCAGTTGCTGGCCGACATGCAGACCTTCCTTGAGCACCGTGGCTCGATCCAGGGCAAGACCGTGGCCTGGATCGGCGACGGCAACAACATGTGCAACAGCTATATAGAAGCGGCGATCCAGTTCGACTTCCAGTTGCGCGTTGCCTGCCCGCAGGGCTACGAGCCTAATCCGGAATTTGTCGCCCGCGCCGGCGATCGCGTGACCATCGTCCGTGATCCGCAGGATGCCGTGCGCGGTGCGCATCTGGTGAGCACCGATGTCTGGACTTCGATGGGTCAGGAAGAGGAAACTGCCAAGCGCCTGAAGTTGTTCGCTCCGTTTCAGGTGACCCGCGCCCTGCTCGATCTGGCGGCCGAAGATGTGCTGTTCATGCACTGCCTGCCGGCGCACCGCGGTGAAGAAATCAGCCTCGACCTGCTTGATGACCCGCGCTCCGTCGCTTGGGATCAGGCAGAAAACCGTCTCCACGCACAGAAGGCCCTGCTCGAGTTCCTCGTCGAACCGGCATATCACCACGCATGAGCCATGAATTACTGCTGAACCTGCGCAACCTCGCTTGCGGCTATCAAGATCAACGCGTGGTGCAGAACCTCAATCTGCACCTCAACGCCGGTGACATCGGCTGCCTGCTCGGCTCGTCCGGCTGCGGCAAGACCACCACCCTGCGCGCGATTGCCGGTTTCGAACCGGTGCACGAAGGTGAAATCACCCTGGGAGGTGAAACCATTTCCAGCGCCGGTTTCACCCTGGCGCCGGAGAAACGCCGAATCGGCATGGTGTTCCAGGATTACGCGCTGTTCCCGCACCTGAGCGTCGCGGACAATATTGCCTTCGGCATCCGCAAGCACCCGAACAAGGAGCGCGTCACCGAGGAGCTGCTGGAACTGGTCAATCTGAAGAATCTAGGCAAGCGCTTTCCCCACGAGTTATCGGGTGGCCAGCAACAGCGTGTTGCCCTAGCCCGGGCACTGGCGCCGGAGCCGCAATTGCTGCTGCTCGACGAGCCATTCTCCAACCTCGATGGCGAACTGCGGCGCAAGCTCAGCCACGAAGTGCGCGACATCCTCAAGGCCCGTGGCACCAGTGCGATTCTGGTGACCCACGACCAGGAGGAAGCCTTCGCCGTCAGCGATCACGTTGGCGTGTTCAAGGAAGGTCGTCTGGAGCAGTGGGACACGCCCTACAACCTCTACCACGAACCGGCGACACCGTTTGTTGCCAGTTTCATCGGTCAGGGCTATTTCATTCGCGGCCAGCTCGGCAGCCCGGAATCGGTGCAGACCGAACTCGGCGAACTGCGCGGCAACCGCGCCTACACCTGGCCGGTGGGCGGTGCGGTGGATGTATTGCTGCGTCCGGATGACATCGTTTATGCGCCGGACAGCGGGTTGAAAGCGCGGATCGTCGGCAAGACGTTCCTTGGCGCCTCGACCCTGTATCGCCTGCAACTGCCGACCGGTGCGCAGCTGGAATCGATCTTCCCGAGCCATGCCGACCATCAGGTGGGGGCGGAGGTGGGGATTCGCGTCGCCGCCGAACACCTTGTCCTGTTCCAGGCCAGCGGCAGTACCGCGGCACAAATCCCGGCGGTGGAAAACGGCGTCCGCCGCTACAGCGCTGCACTCTGATCCGCCCCGGATCAAAACTGTGGGAGCGGGCTTGCTCGCGAATGCGCTGGGTCAGTCAACGAAGAGGTCGTCTGACACCCCGCATTCGCG
>NZ_JASCPO010000330.1:0-4857 GCF_029960145.1 Pseudomonas sp. PS01299
GTATCAGTCAATGTATATGTTGATTGACACTGCGCTTTCGCGAGCAAGCCCGCTCCCACATTTGTTTTGTGGTGTACTCAAATCTCGTTACATTCCCCCGACAAAAATCCTGCGATAAATTCCTGACCACCTGCTACGTTTTATTCATGAAGGCGGGATGTCACTTTTCCTTCATACGGGCACGATAGGCTCGAGGCACTGGTCAGTTGACCGGGCTATTTTCAAACGGGCAGCAGGGGGATCACACGATGGACGACTATCAAGAAGAACTGCTCGAATTCCAGGCGTATGAACTGGATCAGCCAGAGCCGGCCGAAGACGCCACCGAGCTTTAAGGTGTCAGGCGGTTTTGCGATGACTGCGGCGAAACTCGCCGGGGGTCTGGCCGCTCCAGCGCTTGAAGGCGCGTTGAAACGCCTCGGCTGAAGCAAAGCCCAGCAGGTAGGCGATCTCGCCGAACGCCAGTTCGGTGTCGCGGATGTAGGTCATCGCCAGATCACGGCGGGTGTCATTGAGGATCGCGCGAAACTGCGTGCCTTCTTCGGCCAGTTTGCGGCGCAAGGTCCAGGTCGGCAGCTTCAGGCGCGCCGCCACTTCTTCCAGGTCGGGTTCCCGGCCACCATTGAGCAACGGCCCCAACAGCTGAGTGATGCGTTCACGCAGGCTGCGGGTGCGGGTCAATTGCTCCAGTTCTCGTTCACACAATTGCAGCAGATGCCGCCAGGTACTCGGGCAGTGCTCGGGATTACGCTGTGCGAGGCTGTTCAGGTTCAGGCGCAATTGATTGCGCTCAGCGCCGAACTGGATCGGGCAGTCGCCCAGCGCGTTGTAGGCGTCGCGGTAGTCCGGCGCGTCAAATTCGATCTCGATGCGCTCGGCGCGCAGTGGCTCGCGACCGACGCTGGAAAGTTGATGCAACCAGCCGGCGATGATCGAATCCACTACAAAACGGTTATAGGCGTTGTACGGGCTGATCGAATAGAAGCGCAGCCACGCGCCATGAGCGTCTTCGTGAAAACTCGACTGCCCGCGATAGTTGGAGCCGTACAGTGGCTCGAAGCGGATCAGACAACGGGCGGCCTCGCGTACGGTCGGCGCCTGCGCGGCAGTGACCCCGGCGAGCCCGGCCTGACTCAAGCGGCTGAGCTGGCCCATGCGCAAGCCCAGTGCCGGATCGCCGGTCAACTGAATCGCGCTGTGCCCCAGACGCATGTAGCGCGGAATCGACAACCGCGCGCCGGCCTCGGCCAGTCGCGCAGCATCCAGCCCATATTGTTCGAGCAGCGGTTGCGGATCGGCACCTTGGCTGCGCACGGCATCAGCGAGGCTATGCACGAAACCTACCGACAGATCCCCCAGGCGCATCGGCAGCGGCTTCATGGCTTACAACCAGACGTTCAGCAGACGCGCGCCACGGGCTTCGCCATCGGCGAATTGCTGGCCGTTGCTGCTGAGGAAGCTTTGCCCCGAACCGGGCTTGTCCCAGAACTGGCCGCGCAGGAACACACTCATGCCAGCAATCGCGCGACTGCTCGGCGGCTGCGCGGTCAGCGTCAGGCGATGCCAGGCCTGACCCTCACTGATTTCCCCGGGCTTGAGGCTGACCGACCCCGGTGTACTCGAACCCTTATAGCCGGCCCACGGCTGATTCCAGGCGTCGTGGCCGACGACGAAGGCCGGCACCGCCACCAGTTGCGCGCCTTGCTCGTCGAGTCGGCGATAGTTGTCCGGGTACCAGCTGTCGCTGCCGATCAGCACACCCAGACGCCCGGCCGGGGTCTCGACTACGTTGATCGTGTGCTCGTCTTCGCTTCCGATCACGTCACGTTGTTCGAAGATCGGGTGCATCTGCCGCTGTGGCTGGCCCAGCGGTACGCCATCGCTACCGAACACCACGCTGCTGTTGAACAGCGCGCCGCTACCGGGCTTGAGTTGGCCATCACGAATGCTCGGTTCGGGCAAGACGATAGAACCGGCCACCAAGGTCACGTGGAATTCCTTGGCCAGACCACCGAATAACGTCTGGTAATCCTTGGCCATGGCTTTGGACTTCATCCGCAGATGCGCGTCGTCGAGGCGATTTTCGCCCTTGGCAGTGAGCCAGGCGCGGGCGAACAGCAACGGATTGCTCGCCGCCAGCCAGTTCATCGCTTCGACGAGGGTCGGGGCCTGATACAGCTCGTCTTTCTCGCCGCTGATCATCAGCCAGGTGCCGACATGCTCGGGCAGTACCACCACGGTTTTTTCGTTGAGCAGCCCCTGATCCTGTGCCTGCTGCAGATAGGCCGCGAGTTTGCGGTGCAGGCGTTCCGGGCTTTGGTAGTCGGTGGGAAACAGTTCCGGCTGGATGCCCAGCAGATTGCCACGGTCGGCGGGCGTGCCCTGATCGACCGCCAGTTTGATGCGCAGGTCCGACAGGTAATGCCCCGCCGGCCGGTCCGCCGCCCACATGGCGTAGGTGGTCAGGGCGGCAACGATGGCCATGGAGAAAAACAGATACAGAAGTTTGCGCATGAAAACCAACAACAGCCGGGTACAGGGTGTGGCGACTAGGGTAGGGCGCATGCCTGCGCTTGCCAAGGGGCGCTGCGCATTTGGATCAATAAGTTGTAAGTTTCGGTCATTGAGTGACAGCAGTGCGACTCTTAGTCTGTCGAACATGACTGACGGGGGACGCAGAGCTCCCGCAATTTCCGTGATCGCACGTTGTGGAGTTACCGATGACCGCCGCTCATTACCCGCACCTGTTGGCCCCGCTGGACCTGGGATTCACCACGCTGCGCAACCGCACCCTGATGGGCTCGATGCACACCGGCCTTGAAGAGAAACCGGGTGGCTTCGAACGCATGGCCGCGTACTTCGCCGAGCGTGCCCGTGGCGGTGTCGGCCTGATGGTCACTGGCGGTATCGGCCCGAACGACGAGGGCGGCGTGTACTCCGGCGCAGCCAAACTGACCACCGAGGAAGAAGCGCTCAAGCACCGCATCGTCACTCGCGCAGTGCACGAGGCGGGCGGCAAGATCTGCATGCAGATCCTCCACGCCGGGCGTTATGCCTACAGCCCGAAACAGGTCGCGCCGAGTGCGATTCAGGCGCCGATCAACCCGTTCAAGCCCAAAGAGCTGGACGAGGAGGGCATCGAGAAACAGATCAGCGATTTCGTCACCTGCTCGGTACTGGCGCAGAGCGCCGAGTATGACGGTGTGGAAATCATGGGCTCTGAAGGTTATTTCATTAACCAGTTCCTCGCTGCGCACACCAACCACCGCACCGACCGCTGGGGCGGCAGCTATGAAAACCGTATGCGCCTGCCGGTGGAAATCGTCCGCCGCGTGCGCGAAGCAGTCGGCCCGAACTTCATCATCATTTTCCGTTTGTCGATGCTTGATCTGGTCGAGGGCGGCAGCAGCTGGGAAGAGATCGTGACCCTGGCCAAAGCCATCGAGCAGGCCGGCGCGACCATCATCAACACTGGCATCGGCTGGCACGAAGCGCGGATCCCGACCATCGCCACCAAGGTGCCGCGCGCGGCGTTCAGCAAGGTCACCGCCAAATTGCGTGGTTCGGTGAACATTCCGCTGATCACCACCAACCGCATCAACACCCCGGAAATCGCCGAGCAGATTCTCGCTGAAGGCGATGCCGACATGGTCTCGATGGCACGGCCGTTCCTCGCCGATCCGGACTTCGTCAACAAAGCTGCAGAAGGCCGCGCTGACGAAATCAACACCTGCATCGGTTGCAACCAGGCGTGCCTCGATCACACCTTCGGCGGCAAGCTCACCAGTTGCCTGGTCAACCCGCGTGCCTGCCATGAAACCGAGCTCAACTATCTGCCGGTGCAACAGATCAAGAAGATCGCCGTGGTCGGTGCCGGCCCTGCCGGTCTGTCCGCCGCGACCGTGGCCGCCGAGCGCGGGCATCAGGTGACCTTGTTCGATTCCGCCAGCGAAATTGGCGGCCAGTTCAACATCGCCAAGCGTGTGCCGGGCAAGGAAGAATTCTTCGAAACCCTGCGCTACTTCAAGCGCAAGCTGCAGACCACGAATGTCGAGGTGTGCCTGAACACCCGTGTCGACGTGGCGAAGCTGGTCGAGGGCGGTTACGACGAAATCATCCTCGCCACCGGCATCGCGCCGCGTGTGCCGGCGATTCCGGGCGTGGAGAATGCCAAGGTGCTGAGCTACCTGGACGTGATCCTCGAGCGCAAACCGGTGGGCAAGCGTGTCGCGGTGATCGGCGCGGGCGGCATCGGTTTCGATGTCTCGGAATTCCTTGTGCACGAAGGCGTGGCCACCAGTCTGGATCGCACCGCGTTCTGGAAAGAGTGGGGCATCGACACCCATCTGGAAGCCCGTGGTGGCGTGGCCGGGATCAAAGCAGCGCCGCACGCGCCGGCTCGCGAAGTGTTCCTGTTGCAGCGCAAGAAAACCAAGGTCGGTGATGGTCTGGGCAAGACCACTGGTTGGATTCACCGCACCGGTCTGAAGAACAAGCAGGTACAGATGCTCAACAGCGTCGAATACCTGAAAATCGACGACGAAGGCCTGCACATCCGCATCGGCGAAACCGGCGAGCCGCAAGTGCTGGCGGTGGACAATATCGTGATCTGCGCCGGCCAGGATCCACTGCGCGATCTGCAGGAAGGTCTGGTCGCGGCGGGGCAGAATGTGCACTTGATCGGCGGCGCCGATGTGGCGGCGGAGCTGGATGCCAAGCGCGCGATCAACCAGGGTTCGCGTCTGGCTGCTGAACTCTAAGCCCCACAAATCTCCAATGTGGGAGCGGGCTTGCTCGCGAAGGCGTCGTGTCAGTTGACCTATGCAATGACTGACAGACCGCATTCGCGAGCAAGCC
>NZ_JASCPO010000331.1:0-4855 GCF_029960145.1 Pseudomonas sp. PS01299
GATTTATCCCCGATCGGCTGCGCAGCAGTCGTCGCTTTTAGCCTGTAAATGCGGGGCCGCTTCGCAGCCCATCGGGGATAAATCCCCTCGCCACAGAGCCCCTCGCCACAGTTGTTCGCCCTGCCGGAACGCCGGAGTACAGAACATGGGTACCGTCAGCAAACTCAGCCAGCACATCAAACAAAAAGGCCTGCGCGCCACCCTCGCCAAGGCGTGGAAGCACTACGTGTTTTTCCATCAGGAGCTGCTGTGGATGGAGCGCGATCTGGTCAGTCCGGTGCCACCGCACAGCCTCAAACCGTATCCGCCGTTGCGGGTGGTGAAGATCACCGCCGACAACGCCAGCGCCTTCGCCCGCTACTTCGGCGACCGCGTCGGGACCATGGCCGAGCTGGCCAACGAAGGCCACACCGGGCACATGCACCTGGACGATCAGGGCGATGCCGTGGCGTTCATCTGGGGCAGCGCACGGGACTACTTCGACCGGCATTACTACGGCTGCCTGTTCCCGGTGAAAGCCGGCGAGTTCTTCGAATTCGGTGGCGAGCTGACCCGTGCCTACTGGGGCAGCGAACTCTCGGTGGACCTGCAACTGGAACTGTGGAAAGCCATGGCGGCCCAGGGCTGCGACAAGGTGGTGGACGTCTGCGAGTTCCACAACGTCCCGGCGCTGAAACTGCACCTGCGCATGGGTTACACCGAGCAAGGCCGGATCATGAATGTCTACACCCTGTTCGGTCGCTGGCACTTCTACCGCGAAACCCGCTACAGCGGTTCGCGACTGGATGCGCTGCGCAAACCGTCCCGTCCACCTGTCACAGCCACGGCGGTCTGAGCCTATGACGGCGCGATTCGAATGGCGCACTTCACTGTGCGCCGCCGACTTCCCGGCAGCCGCCTATGAAGCGCTGCGCCTGCAGGTGACGGATCACACGCCGTTCAACCACCTGGGCTGGTTGTGCGCGGCGGAGCAGGCACTGGGCGCGGGTGAGCGCCTGCACATCCTGCTCGGTTGGGAAGCGGACGAATTGCGCCTGTGCCTGCCGCTGGTAGCGGGCCGTGAGCGCTTTGCCGGCGTGCCGTTTCGTGTACTGCACCACTTGGGCTATCCGCTGGCGGACCGGCTGGCGCTGCTGTCATTGCTCAAGGGCGAAGACATGCGCGAAGCCTTGCACCTGATCCGCCGACAGCTGCCGCACGCCCTGCTGCAACTCAACGAATTGTCCGAGCCGGCGGGTGAGGAAAGCGCCCTGACCGAATGGATGGCCCACAGTTCTGCGGGCGAACGCCGCCTCAGTTGCCGGGTGCCGGTGCATCTGATCAGCGACGCGGATCACCAGGAGGTCTCCGGCGACCCGCGCTACAAGCTGCGACGGGCGCGCAAACGAATTGTCGCGTGTGGCGCCCAGGTGCGGCGCATCTGCCCCGACGCGCTGAGCATGGGTCCGCTGTTGCGGGCGATCAGCGAAGTCGAAGCGGTGAGCTGGAAAGGTGACGAGGGCGTGGGGATCTTTGCCAGCGAGCGCAGTCGGCAATGGATCGAACGCGCCTTCACCGCCCTCGCCGGCCAGGGCCTGGTGCGGGTGGTGACGCTGGAACTCAACGGGCGTTGCATCAGCTATCGCCTCGGCTTGCTGGAGCAGGGCCGACTCTACGATTACAACCTCGCGTTCCTGCCGCAATACGCCGATCTGGGCAGCGGCCGGGTGCTGCTGGAGGAATGGATTCGCTGGGGGCTGGACGAGCATTGGCGCTGGATCGATGCCTCGCGGGTCAGTCTGGAAAACTCCAGCCACCAACTGCACGAACGCATGACCGGACAACTGGAACACTGGCGCTGGAGTTTCTATTCCTGGCGCCCCAGCGGGATGTTGCTGGGGCTGGGATTGCGGCTCTGGCAGCGCTTGAAACCGACGGTGCAGCAATGGCGCGCGCGACATGCGGCCAGACCGGCACCGGCGCCCACACCTGTCGTCATCACCACGGAGGGCGATCATGCCTCGCCAAGTCATAGTCAACGCTGACGATTTCGGTTTGAGCCCGAACGAAAACGCGACGATCTTCGCCGCGTTTCAGGCCGGGGTCATCAGCTCGGCCACGGCCATGGCCAACATGCCGGCGTTCGAAGCAGCCTGCGCGATGGCCCGGCATCCGTCGCTGCAAGGTCGGGTCGGGTTGCATTTCAACCTGACCTACGGGCGGCCGCTGAGTACCTCAATCCTGCGCAGTCGCACCTTCTGCGATAGCCACGGCGTATTCGACCTGAGCCTGCCACGGCAAAGCCTGTGGCTGAGTCGCGAAGATCGCGAAGCGGTGCGTGAAGAGTTGCAGGCGCAGTGGCAGCGCTGTGTCGAACATGGCGTGCGACCTAGCCATATCGACTCGCATCAGCACGTGCACAACATCTGGCCGATCGGCGAAATCGTCGCGCGCTTTGCCGCCCGGCAAGGCGTGCCGATTCGCCTGGCGCGCAACCTGGGGCAGAACCTCAGTCTGCCCAAACGTGTATTCAAAGGTTTGCTCAACTGGCGCTTGCAGAGTCTGGCCGGAGCCACGGCGGACTATGTGTGCACGCCGGTGGATCTGCGTAACGACCCCGCGCCGAGCGACGGCGTGCTGGAAGTCGTTGCCCACCCGAATCAGCTGGGCAGCGATTTCGGTGATGCCTACCTCAATCCCGGAGAATCCCTGAGCCACGTGCTGGAGCAGCGGCTGCCGGGTGTGCCACGGGTGTCCTATGCCGATCTGCACAAGGATTTTTTACGCGGTGCCACGGCACTCGATTGATTCATCCCCACAACAGCAACATCCACCACACCGGGCTTCGGCCACGGAGGGCAACATGAACTTCATCGGAAAACTGCGTGACCGGATTCGTCAAAAAGGCTTTCGTAACTTCTTCGCCAGTCTGTGGGAGCGCTACGTGTTCTTCCACTGGGAACTGCTGTGGATGGAGCGCGATCTGGTGACCCCGGTGCCGCCACACAAGCTGCGGCCATACGAGGGAGTGCGCAAAGTCGATATCACACCGCACAACACCGGGGCGTTCGCCAAGCATTTCGGTGACCGCGTGGAAACCATGGCCGAACTCGCCGCTGAAGGCCACACCGGGCACATGTACCTCGATGCCGACGGCCACGCGGTGGCATTCATCTGGGGCAGCATTCGCGACTACCACGACCGCCACTATTACGGCTGCTGGTTCCCGGTCAAACCCGGCGAGTTCTTCGAATTCGGCGGCGAAATGGCCCGCCCGTATTTCGGCACCAGCCTGTCGGTGGACGTGCAAGTCGCCCTCTGGGAAGCCATGGCCGCCCAGGGCTGTCATACCGTCGTGGACACCTGCGAAACGCGCAACATTCCGGCAATGAAACTGCACATCCGCATGGGCTACCACGAACAAGGGCGCATCACCCACGTTTACGGCCTGTTCGGCCGCTGGCGCTTCTACCGCGAAAGCCGCTACGACGGCTCACGCCTGGAGCCACTGCGTAAACCGGAGCGGCCGGCGGTGAGTGCGGCGGCGCAGGCTTGATTCGGTTGTAAAAGGCATGGCGGCCATTCGGCCGCCATCGCGAGCAGGCTCGCTCCTACAGTGGATTTGTGTACGACACCGATCACGTGTAGGAGTAAGCCTGCTCACGATGAGGCCAGATGGAGCAACAAATTCTCAGGTTTTGCGAGCGACCAAGGTGAAGCACAACGGCATCTGCGCCTCGCGATTCAGATACTGGTCATACACCTCCTCCCGATTCGAGTGCGCATACTCCTTGAAGTGCGCGATGTTCAGCCCGGCCGCGATGACGCCGCTGAAGATCGCGCCGAGGGTGTGCACGAACCAGTATGACTTGGCAGCCTGCTGCTCGACCTTGCCGACGTAGACAATCGGTTCTTCCTGCACGAATGGCTCGGCGCGGAAGTAGGAGCTGGCGAGGCGGTACGGGTCTTCGGCGTCGGGGTCGACCATTTCCAGAAACGGATGGGTTTCGTAGATCACCAGTTTGCCGCCCGGTTTGAGAGTCAGCGCGACATGGCGAAAGAACTCGCCGATGTCGGGCATCCAGTTCAGCACGCCGATGGTGATCAGCGCCACGTCGAAGCGGCTGTGCAGCGCAGCCGGCAGGTGATGGATATCGCTTTCGATGAATTCGGCGTTGTACGGCGAGCGCTGGTTCAACTCACGGGCCTGTTCGAGAAACGCCTCCGATTGATCGACGCCGACCACACTACGCGCACCGAGGGCGAACAGCGACAGGCTTTCGCGGCCGTTGTTGCAACCGAGTTGAATCAGCGCTTTGCCATCGACGCCGACCTGTTCCAGCACGCCACGCAAGGTGTCGTCGAGGCAAGAAAAATCAGCCTTTGACACCTCGTTCAACAGCGCTTGCCATTCCGCCGACTCACGGTGATGACGAGCAGAATCGTTCCACGCCTGTCGATTGCTGTCGATGGCGGTTTTATTGTTGGGCACTTCCATGGCGCACTCCGGGCGATGCTCGTGATTGAGCGGACCCGAGTCTAGAACAGCCCGATCAGTACGGTTGTTGCGACTTTGTAAGCCACACCGCCGTTCCACGGTGGGAGCGAGCTTGCTCGCGAAGGCGTCGGCCCAGCCAACATCTTCATTGCCTGAACCACCGCTTTCGCGAGCAAGCCCGCTCCCACAGGGGGTAATGCGGCGGCTTCGTAGAGATTTTTGCGACCGGACCTCATCGCTGCAAAAAGCTCCCACAAGATTTCAGATAGAACGCAAGATTTGCACACGTCACAAAACCTGTGGGAGCGGGGGGGGGGGGGGGGGGGGGGGCGGGGGGGGGGGCGGCAACGAGGCGAGAGCCAAGGCAAACACCCGCGC
>NZ_JASCPO010000332.1:0-4813 GCF_029960145.1 Pseudomonas sp. PS01299
CGATAGCGGTGTGTCATTCAACAATGATGTCGGCTGATACACCGTTATCGCGAGCAGGCTCACTCCTACAAGGAGGCTGCGGCATATCAAGCACTCAGCTGGGCCAAATAGTCCCACGGGTAGATCCCGCGTTGATGGCCGTCACTGAACACCAGTTGCACGCCGTAGCCCTGCGGGTTGATCTCAATCAGGCGAACACGCTCATCCACCAGCGGAGTCACACCATTCAGGCGAAACGCGCGGCACTGCGAGCACGGGCACTGGCGGCGCAGTTCGGCGTGATTGAACAGCGATTCGCGGCCGTCCGGCCAGCTCAGGCGCAGCGTCCGCTGGCTCTGCGAATTGCCGACTGACAGCGGGTTCATTGCAACTGACTCAAGGCAATCCGCACCGCTTTGCGCACTTCCGGATCGCCGTCATCCTGCGCCGCCTGCAACGCCGCCACCGCGCCGCGATCATGCAACTCACCGAGGGCCAGCGCGGCTTCCTTGCGCAGGTTGCTGATGCGATGGCCGAGGGTCTCGATCAGAGCGTCCAGCGCCGGTACAAAACGCAAGCGACCGAGGCTGCGGGTAGCACGCAGGCGCACTTGCCAGTAGTCATCGCCGAGGGCTGCGATCAACGCCGGACCAGCGTCGCTGTGGCCGACCTTGCCCAGCGTCGTGGCCGCTTCTTCGCGCACTTGCCAGGCATCGTCCTGCAGCGCCTGACGCAGGGCCGGCAGCACTTCGGCACCGGACGCCAGACCGAGGGCACCGGTGGCGGCGCGGCGCACTTCGGTGTCCGGGTCGGCGCTGGCCAGACGCGCCAGAGCCGGCAGTGCGTCGAGCTGCTTGAGCCAGCCGAGCACACCGACGGCTTCGCGACGCACATTGGCATCGGCATCGCTCAATGCGGTGATAGCAGCCGGTGCGGCATCGGCGAAACGCAGTTCGCGCAATGCCCGAAACGCGGCGATTCGCACACTGACCTCAGCATGATCGGTCCACGGCAGAATCACCTGGCCTGCGGCTTCACTCTTGAGCAGGCTCAGACTTTGCGCGGCGGCGGCCTGCACTGCCGGAGATGGATCGGTCAGCGCCTGGCACAGCGCAGCCACTACCGGTTCGTCCTCCCAGGCTTCCAGCAGCCGCGCGGCTTCGGCGCGGACTTCTTCGGCGGGATCTTCGCTCAGTCTTTCGACCAGCCACAGCAGGCCATCCGGTTCTTCCAGATCCGCCAAATCAATCAGGGCAATGCGTCGCACACCGGCATCGTCAGCGGTCAGACGCGGTTGCAGGGCGAGGATGTCGTCGTTATCGGTCACAGCAAAAAATGAGGTCATAGGGCAAATCGCGGCAAGGGGTTTTCGGGAGGCAGGCCGAGCGGGTTGAGGCGCGGCAGCGGGCGGGAGTTGTCGTGGCGCAGCAGGTCGAGGCAATGGCGCTTGAGGCGGGAGAATTCGGCGCTGGTTACCAGCTCAGTGGTGCGCGGGCGTGGGAAATCCAGGCGCAGGTCTTCGATGATTCGCCCCGGACGTGCGCTCATCACCAGCAAGCGGTCGGCGAGAAACAGCGCCTCGTCGATATCGTGAGTAACGAACACCACGGTGGTGCGAATCCGCGTCCAGATGTCCAGCAGCAGCTCCTGCATGTTCAGGCGGGTCAAGGCATCCAGCGCGCCGAACGGCTCGTCCATCAGCAGCAGCCGTGGACGGTTGACCAGCACCCGGGCGATTTCCACCCGTTGCTGCATGCCGCCGGAAAGCTGATCGGGCCAGCGCTCGGCGAAGCCGTCGAGGCCGACCAGTTTGAGCATTTCATCAGCGGCGCGATGGCGCTCGGTTTTACCGATGCCGCGCATCTTCAAGCCGAAAGCCACGTTATCGCGCACCGTGCGCCACGGAAACAGCGTGTGATGCTGGAACACCATGCCGCGTTGTGGCGACGGCCCGGACACCTCGCCGCCATCGACTTTGAGGCTGCCGGTATGGGCGCTCAAGTGTCCGGCCAGTGCGCCGAGCAAGGTCGATTTGCCGCAACCGGACGGGCCGAGAATGCACACGAACTGGCCCGGTTCGATCTGGCAATCCAGCCCTTGCACGGCTTCGAAGGCTTGCTGCCCCTCACCGAGAACGATCGACAACTGGCGAATATCGATTCGCCCTTCCGGGGTTTGCATTGCGCTCATCAGGCTTTCCCTCGTGGTCGATGCCAGGGCGTGAACAGCCCGCCTAGGCGCTTGATCAGCAGACTGCTGCCCATGCCCAGCACACCGATCAGCAGCATGCCAACGACAATGTCGGCGTAGTTCTGAATGGTGTAGGACTCCCAGGTGTAGTAACCGATGCCGAACTGGCCGGAGATCATCTCGGCGGTCACCAGACAGAACCACGAGGTGCCCATACCGATGGCGAGGCCGGTGATGATGCTCGGCGCGGCGCCGGGCAAAATCACTTCCAGCAGGATCGCCCGGCGCCCTGCACCGAGGCTTTTTGCCGAGGCAATCAGCCGTGGGTCGACACCCTCCACCCCGTGCACGGTGTTGAGCAAAATCGGGAACAACGCACCGGTGAAGGTGATGAACACCATCGACAGCTCCGACGACGGAAACATCAGGATCGCCAACGGAATCCACGCCACCGCCGGGATCGGCCGCAGGACTTCCAGCGGTGGCAGCAACAGGTCTTCGGCCCATTTCGAGCGGCCGATGGCCAAGCCCAGGGCAATGCCGATGATCAATGCCGCGAGATAGCCCGCGAACACGCGGCCGAGGCTCGCGCTCAGGTGCTGCAGCAGCTTGCCGGAGTCGCCCAGGCCCAACGCCGCTTCGATCACCGCCAACGGGGTTGGCATGTTGGCGAAGGTGACCAGGCCGAGGTTCCAGTGGTGGCTCGCGGCGAGTTGCCAGAACAGCAGGCAGAGCGCTATGGAGGTTGCTCTGGTGATCCAGCGGGGTTTTGGGATTTTCATGAATCGGGTTTCCATGTTTGGAGCGGTGTGATGGCTGAGATCGCCCCCCTCACCCCAGCCCTCTCCCCCAGGGGGGCGAGGGGGAAAGGGAGCAGATCTTCAAGCCTTTCAAAATCTCGGTTCGGCTCGATAGCGAGCAGATATTCATGATTTTCAAAAACTGAGTTCGGCTCGATATTTCAGGTCGGCTTAGCTCCCGCAAACACCTCGTTCAGTCCCCTCTCCCTCCGGGAGAGGGCTAGGGTGAGGGTGAGTTTTTGATCTTCAATTAGCGGGCAGCCACGGCCTGGGTCGTGGCGTCGGTAAAGTCGAAGACCTTGCCACCCTGCGCCGCCGCATATTGCTGGGCCTGGCCCTTGAGCAGAAACGCGCTCAGGCGGCCCTTGGCATCACTGGCGAACCACGCCTGATCGGCGAGCAACTTGATCCCGCTGTCACTGGCCTGGGCATACACCGCGCGGATGTTTTTGCCTTCCTGCTTCAACGCGGCCAGCGCAGTGAACGCCGATTCAGCCGAGGCGTACTGGCGCACCTTGTCTTCGCCGCGCACCCAGATTTCGGCGACGTGGCTGAAGTCGGTGATGGCTTTGCCGGTCACCGCATCCAGCGCTTTCAACGGCGTTTGCGCGTAATTGGCGAGTTGCGCGGTGTAGTCCAGATTCGCGGCCTTGAACGCGGCGCGGATGTACTGATCGTCGATGAAGGTGTTGAGGTCGAGGCCCCGATCAGCCTTCTTCAGCAGTTTCAGGGTGTCGATCGCCGTGCCCACCGCCTGACGGTATTCCGGCTTCCAGCTCAGGTCGCGGGTCTGCACGCCAAGCGGGCCGTGGAACAGGTAGTTGACCTCGGCATCGACGCCGGTGACCTTGGCGATCAGCTCGCTGTACTTCTCAGGCTCAGCAGCCAGCAACTGATTGGCCTCGATGCTCGCCCGCAGGTAAGCGACGACGATTTCCGGGTACTGTTTCGCGTAGGCCTGATCCACCAGTGCACCGTGAAAAGTCGGTGCATTGGCCTGGGCGCCGTCGTAAATCTTGCGGGCGAAACCACGGCTGGGGAACAGTTCGGCGAACGGCACGAAATCGGCGTGGGCGTCGATCTTGCCGGCCTGCAACGCGGAGCCGGCGACTTCTGGCGGCTGGGCGATGATGTTGACGTCTTTGAGTGGGTCCCAACCCTGCTCCGCCACCGCGCGCAGCAACATGCCGTGGGCGGTCGAAGCGAATGGCACCGAGATGGTCTTGCCCTTGAGTTCGCTCAGCGCCTGCACCCCGGACGCGCTCGGCACCACAATGCCGTTGCCGCTGCCCTTGATGCTGCCCGACAGCACGCTGATGAACAGGCTGTGCTTGCCGGCGGTTTCGAACGCGACACCGTTGAACGCGCCGGGGAAATCGGCCATGGCGCCGAAGTCGAGTTTGCCGGCGACCATCTCGTTGGTCAGCGGCGCGCCGCTGGTGAAGTTTTTCCACTGCACGTCGTATTTCGCGTCTTTGTAGGCGCTGTCGTGCGGCAGGTATTTGTCGAGCAGACCGAGTTCACGAATCAACAGCCCGCCGGCGGCGCAGTTGATGGTGGTGTCCTGAGTGCCGATGGCGATGCGGATGGTTTCGGCCGAGGCCGACAGGGTGAATGAAGCCAGTACCAGACCGGCGATTGCTGCACGCAACATGAGTGTTTCCCCTCGAATCATTTATTGGATGTTCGTCTCCGCCGCGATCAGGGCGCGGTGGGAAACGAGGGGGTCTGTAAATTAGCGTCCGGGGTTTCCGGGTAGCTTTAGGGTGTCGTAGATCTCTGTAGGAGTGAGCCTGCTCGCGATAGCGGTGTATTGGATGTCGATGTGTTGTCTGACACACCGC
>NZ_JASCPO010000333.1:0-4752 GCF_029960145.1 Pseudomonas sp. PS01299
CGCGAAAGCGGTGGGTCAGGCAGCCTATGCTTTGACTGACACGACGCCTTCGCGAGCAAGCCCGCTCCCACAGGGATTCATGCCTAACCCGGAGATTGCGTTCAACTGACGATTTCGAGGGCTGGCTGCTGGCTAGAGCCGAAGGTCAGGTATTCAACCAGCTCTGCCAACGGCAACGGCCGGCTGATCAGATAACCCTGCACCTGATCACAGCCAAACCCGCGCAATAACTCCAGTTGCTCCGGGGTTTCCACCCCCTCGGCCACCACTTCCAGATGCAGGTTATGCGCGAGGTTGATCATCGCGTGCACCAGTTTGCGGTTCTCTTCGCGCTGCTCCATGCCGCCGACAAAGCTTTTGTCGATCTTCAGCAAGGTGATCGGCAGGCTGTTGAGGTGCACGAATGACGAGAACCCGGTGCCGAAGTCATCCAGCGAGAAACGCACGCCGAGACGGCCGAGGGCGTCCATGGTCTGTTTGACCAGATCGCTGCGCCGCATGACGGCGGTTTCGGTGAGTTCAAATTCCAGCCACTGCGCCTCGACCCCACGCTCGGCAATCAGCCGACTGAGCGTCGGCAGCAACTGGCTGTCCTGAAACTGGCGGAACGACAGGTTGATCGCCATGTGCAGCGCCGGCAGCCCGCGCTCACGCAGTGCCTGCATGTCGCGCAACGCGCGGGAAATCACCCAGTAGCCCAGCGGCACGATCAGACCGCTCTGCTCGGCCAATGGCACGAATTCGCTCGGCGGCAACAGGCCGCGTTCGCCATGGCGCCAGCGCACCAGGGCTTCGAGGCCGACGATCTGCCCGTCAGCCAGATTCAGCCGTGGCTGATAGTGCAGTTCCAACTCATCACGGCGTAATGCCCGGCGCAGCTCGCTTTCGAGGTCGGCCATGCTCCGTGCGTTGCGATTGATGCGTTCGTTGAAGATATGGAAGGTGCAGCCCTGCGTGCTCTTGGCCTGCTGCATGGCAATGTGCGCGTGCCACATCAGCGGGTCGGCACCACCCTGTGCACGGGCATGGGCGATGCCGAGGCTGGAGCCGATCAACAGGCTTTCGCCATCGACCCAATACGGTTCGGCGAGGGCTTCGGTAATGCGTTCGGCCATCCACTCGGCGCGTTGCGGCGCGCGGCGGGTGTCGATCAGCAAGGCAAACTCGTCGCTGCCCAGCCGCGCCAGTTGATCCCCGGCCTCAAGCTGACTTTTCAGCCGCGCGACGACTTGCAGGATCAACCGGTCGCCGGCCTGATGACCGAGGGCGTCGTTGGCGTGACGGAAGTTGTCGAGATCGAGATGCCCGAGGGCCAGACCACGGCCGTCGTTTTCCGCCAGGCGCGCCGCGAGCAGGGTCTGGAAGCCCTGGCGGTTGGCGATGCCGGTCAGCGGATCCTGTTCGGCCAGGCGTTGCAGGGTGTTTTCGAGGACGCCGCGTTCACGCACATGGCGCAGACAACGGCGCAGCATGCCGGCGTCGAGGGCGTCGAACACCAGCCAGTCGCTGACACCAACCGGCGCGGTGACCGGCTCGTGATCCAGCAGCAACACCGTCGGCAGGCTGCAACGGCCCGGGGCCGGCTGCAACGCGGGAACGGTCAACAGCACCGCGTGACGATTGTCTTCGAACAGACTGCTGACCGACTCCCAGCTCGGCGCACTGATCAGCACCGCCGCGCTCCCCATCGGAGCCAGACACTCGCGCAATAACGCTGTCCACGCTGGCTCTTCGGCCAGTAGCAGCAAACGCAAGGGTTCGACAGGCGTAGACAAGCTAGCTCCCTAGACTCTGCAATGATGTGGGCGGGGCATTATGCCGTTGCGATGTTCAATGACAACGATTATCAGAACGTTATTTTGTGTCACGAATGAGAACATTAGCCGCAAAATCACCGTGTATCCTCCGCGAAAGTAACAAAACCGGCAAATTTGAATCGCGTGGTACGTCACAAGTCGGACAGAGCAGCACAAATCGCTGAGCCTGTTAAAATGCCGGCCCATTTCGTCAACGACTCCCGAATTTTCGTATGTCCCGACTCAATCCCCGGCAGCAAGAAGCCGTGAACTACGTCGGCGGCCCTCTATTGGTGCTCGCCGGCGCTGGCTCCGGCAAGACCAGCGTGATCACCCGCAAGATCGCGCACCTGATCCAGAACTGCGGCATCCGCGCCCAGTACATAGTCGCCATGACCTTTACCAACAAGGCCGCGCGCGAGATGAAGGAGCGGGTCGGCACCCTGCTGCGTGCCGGCGAAGGTCGCGGCCTGACGGTCTGCACCTTCCACAACCTGGGCCTGAACATCATCCGCAAGGAGCATGCGCGGCTGGGCTACAAACCCGGTTTCTCGATCTTCGACGAGACCGACGTCAAAGCCCTGATGACCGACATCATGCAGAAGGAATACGCAGGCGACGACGGCGTCGACGAGATCAAGAACATGATCGGCGCCTGGAAAAACGACCTGATCCTGCCGGCCCAGGCGCTGGAAAACGCGCGCAATCCGAAAGAACAGACTGCCGCCATCGTCTACACCCACTATCAGCGCACGCTCAAGGCGTTCAACGCGGTGGACTTCGACGACCTGATCCTGCTGCCGGTAAAGCTCTTCGAAGAGCACGCCGACATCCTCGAAAAGTGGCAGAACAAGGTGCGTTACCTGCTGGTCGACGAATACCAGGACACCAACGCCAGCCAGTACCTGCTGGTGAAGATGCTGATCGGCAAGCGCAATCAGTTCACCGTGGTGGGCGACGACGACCAGTCGATCTACGCCTGGCGCGGCGCACGGCCGGAAAACCTGATGCTGCTCAAGGATGACTACCCGTCGCTGAAAGTGGTGATGCTCGAGCAGAACTACCGCTCCACCAGCCGCATCCTGCGCTGCGCCAACGTGCTGATCTCGAACAACCCGCACGAATTCGAAAAACAGCTGTGGAGCGAGATGGGCCACGGTGACGAGATCCGCGTGATCCGCTGCCGCAACGAGGACGCCGAAGCCGAGCGCGTGGCCATGGAAATCCTCAGCCTGCACTTGCGCACCGACCGCCCGTACAGCGATTTCGCGATCCTCTATCGCGGCAACTACCAGGCCAAGCTGATCGAACTGAAGTTGCAGCACCACCAGGTGCCGTACCGCCTGAGCGGCGGCAACAGCTTCTTTGGCCGTCAGGAAGTGAAGGACCTGATGGCCTACTTCCGCCTGATCGTGAACCCGGACGACGACAACGCCTTCCTGCGCGTGATCAACGTGCCGCGCCGGGAAATCGGCTCGACCACCCTGGAAAAACTCGGCAACTACGCCACCGAACGCAAGATCTCGATGTACGCCGCCACCGACGAAATCGGTCTGGGCGAGCATCTGGACAGCCGCTTCACCGATCGCCTGTCGCGCTTCAAGCGCTTCATGGACAAGGTGCGCGAGCAGTGTGCCGGCGAAGATCCGATCTCGGCGCTGCGCAGCATGGTCATGGACATCGACTACGAGAACTGGCTGCGCACCAACAGTTCCAGCGACAAGGCTGCGGACTACCGGATGAGCAACGTCTGGTTCCTGATCGAGGCCTTGAAGAACACCCTGGAAAAAGACGAAGACGGCGAAATGACCGTCGAGGACGCCATTGGCAAACTGGTCCTGCGCGACATGCTCGAGCGGCAGCAGGAAGAAGAGGACGGCGCCGAAGGCGTGCAGATGATGACCCTGCATGCGTCCAAGGGCCTGGAATTCCCTTACGTGTTCATCATGGGCATGGAAGAGGAAATCCTCCCGCACCGCTCCAGCATCGAAGCCGACACCATCGAGGAGGAACGCCGCCTGGCCTACGTGGGTATCACCCGCGCCCGTCAGACCCTGGCGTTCACCTTCGCCGCCAAGCGTAAACAGTACGGCGAGATCATCGACTGCGCGCCAAGCCGCTTCCTCGATGAGCTGCCGCCGGACGACCTGGCGTGGGAAGGCAACGACGACACACCGACCGAAGTCAAAGCCGTGCGCGGCAATAGCGCATTGGCTGATATACGCGCGATGTTAAAGCGCTAGAATTGACCACTTTTTTAAAGCTTAGGGCGCACAAGCGCTGAACGAGGACAGCTTCATGGAAGCATTGCAGCAGAAAATCCGCGAACAAGGCATCGTGCTTTCCGACCAGGTCCTGAAAGTCGACGCCTTCCTGAACCACCAGATCGACCCGGCCCTGATGAAGCTGATCGGCGACGAATTCGCCACGCTGTTCAAGGATTCGGGCATCACCAAGATCGTCACCATCGAAGCCTCGGGCATTGCCCCGGCGATCATGACCGGTCTGAACCTGGGCGTGCCGGTGATCTTCGCCCGCAAGCAACAGTCCCTGACCCTGACAGAAAACCTGCTGTCGGCGACCGTTTACTCGTTCACCAAGAAGACCGAAAGCACCGTGGCCATCTCGCCGCGTCACCTGACCAGCAGCGACCGCGTGCTGATCATCGACGACTTCCTGGCCAACGGTAAGGCTTCGCAGGCGCTGATCTCGATCATCAAACAGGCTGGCGCCACCGTCGCCGGTCTGGGCATCGTGATCGAGAAGTCGTTCCAGGGCGGCCGTGCCGAGCTGGATTCGCAGGGCTATCGCGTTGAATCGCTGGCCCGCGTGAAATCGCTGAAGGATGGCGTCGTTACCTTCATCGAATAAGCCACACCGCATTACCCCCTGTGGGAGCGGGCTTGCTCGCGAAGGCGTCGTGTCAGTCGAGCTATTCTTTGACTGACACGCCGCC